>JAFDAM010000015.1 GCA_019313825.1 Deltaproteobacteria bacterium | reverse complement strand
TCTCCAACTCCATACGGTGCCCTGGTTGAAAGACAATTGAAGTAGTCTGCATCTGGATCACATACTCGTTAACCTCGCCCGGCTTAATCGGCACCGCTTTTGTGTGGTCGTGAACAGGTTGATAGGGTTTCGACTTTTTTTCTATCAGGGTCCTGCGTGATGCCTTTAAATAGCCGTTCGCAAGGGGAATCTTTTCTCCGTTCGGAAGCACGTCCCAGAGTTTTGCTATAAAGTTCGCGTCTTCCTGATCTATCGCGGAATACAGATACAGCGTGATCGGCCCGGTGACTTCCATGGGTCTGCTTATAAAATCAGTAGAATAGCTAAGTGACGGCACGGCTGTCGTAATATCAGGTGGTTCATGAACCAGGCTGTCCGGTGTAATATTCCTGTCCTGCTCCGGTTCTGTTTCAAGTTTCCCAAATCTTCGCAGGTAGATCTTGTCCCATTTTGTCCTTGCAAGAGGCCATTCATTCTCAAAGCGGTATCTGTTAACGCCCCTTACAAAGATTTTAACAGGCGGCTCATCCATGACACCGGTGTCTATTCCTTTAAGCCAGTGATCATACCACCTTAATGAATCTTCATTAGCGAACCGATAGGGTAATCGGAGAATCTTCCAATGGACACCAAAGATCGTGAGTTTCTTCGGCACATCCAGTTTCGGGTCCATAAAGCTGTAAAAAGGTTGATATCGCCCTGACGGCGCCCAGTTACCGCACAGGCTTACCGGGATCTTAACCTTATCATATTTAGTATACGATGATCTTGCATGCCAGAACGGTCCGTCGAATGGATGCAGCAATACATCAAGAAACCATGTATGAAACCTTGGCGGCCATGTTGTCAGAATTTTATGGAAATATGAGATGCTGTTAATTTCAGGGTCTTCAAGCCTTTCCTTCATCTTCTGTTTAAGCTCTTCCTCATCGCACAGGCTCTCTGATTCCGACACCCCGTTATTTACCGGGCAAAGGTCTAAAAACCCATAATAGTAGGTGTTAAGTATGCCGCCGTAATAGCAATGAAGGTAGTAATCGTCGTTAACAGAGATAGGCATTATCGCCTTCAGGTGCGGATTTTGCTGAGCAGCCGCCGACAACTGAATCATTCCGTAATATGAAAGACCGCCCATTCCGACATCTCCGCTACACCACGGTTGCCCGGCGATCCAGTCTATAACATAATAAATATCCTCCTGTTCCTTTGGGCTATAGAAGCCGTTCCACTCACCCTCTGATTTACCTATCCCGCGAGGATCCGGGATAACATAGGTATAACCTCTCTCTACAAAATAATCTATGTCTCCTGCCTCGATGGTGTGGTCGAACACGAGAGATTCCACCGGCTGCGGCGTTCTCTTAATCGACTGCAATGACTTCCCGTAAGATGCCCATGCCAACAGAGCCGGAAATCTCTCCCCTTCGACATCCGGGCGAAAGACATCCGCGCATATCTTAACGCCGTCAGGCAGAGTTATATAGACGTCTCTCTCCTCTTTGACCTTGTATCGGGGTTTAGAGAGTTTATCAACGTTCTTTAGATACCGAACATCCCAGAATGGCGGGATTTTATCCATTCCAACCGTGCTTAACTGCTCTTTTAATGAAGACATATCCGCACTCCTTTATCAGACATAAATATTTGCAATATTGACAAGAATCCTCTTTAAATAAGGAAGTGTATGTATCGTAGTGTTGTATGTCAAGGACTAAAGGCGACACATATGAGTGTCAATGATTTGACTAAAGAGAGTTCCTTCCATAACACACGTCCCATACCTGGGGAAACAACCCTGCACCAATATGAATATAAATTTCTATCTTCTTGAAATCACAATTGATTGATTGTTTTTTATCCGGATTCCCAAAGAGCCCATCCAAAAGGCACCAATATTGCAGATTAAGACATGGAAACTGACCCTCCACATCATTCAGCCTCTTAAGTTCATGGGACCAGAGGATAGGTGTGTGAAAAAACAGGGAAAAGTTTCAAGTATAAACCCGAATTCAAAAAAGACAGGTGACAAAAAATTGGCAGGATAAGCAGAAGGCCCGAATGAAAAGGAAAAGCGGCCACCCGTTATTCAGGACAAATCCAAGGAAAATCCGGATGTGAGCATTCCACAGCCGATCTGGATACGACTGGGATTGGTCAGGTTAGCGATATAACCTGTATCAACCGCAACCAAAAGGCGAAAAATATGAAGGACAATAGTATTCTTATTGTGGATGACAGTCCTGAAAACCTTGTGGCACTTGAAAAAATCCTGCAAGATCCTGATCGGAACATCATGAAGGCGGAATCCGGCAATAAAGCCCTCGGCCTGATGCTTAATCATGACTTTGCCCTTGTTATCCTCGACGTCCAGATGCCGGGGATGGACGGTTTTGAGACCGCAAAATTGATGCGATCCAATGAAAGGACCAAACGCACACCCATCATCTTTGTAACCGCCATAAGCAAAGAGCAGAAACATGTATTCAAAGGCTATCAATCAGGTGCGGTGGATTATATATTCAAGCCCATAGACCCGTTTATTCTGCAGAGCAAGATCAATATCTTTCTTGAGTTGTACAGGCAGCGGAAAGCATACGAAATAATAAACAATGAGTTGAAACATGCCAACAAAAAGATCCTGGAGCAGCAAAAAGCGGTCATTGAGGAAGAGCGTCTCAAGGTCCTGCTTCAAATGGCCGGAGCTACGGCCCATGATCTGAACCAGCCTTTGATGGCCCTTTTGGGCAATATAGAGTTGATGGTGATGAATAAGGACAAACCCGAAAAGCTGTATCAACACCTATCTCGGGTAGAAGAGGCCGGGACTAGGATATCGGAAATTGTAAAAAAGATTCAGGGGATTCATAACTATGAGACCATACCCTATCTTGACCAAACCTCTATCACCAAGAAGAAAGGACTGCTCCCCGTAACTGAATAAGCTTTTTTTTTGACAGCCAGACCCATTTCACCTATATTGCAATCATCGAATAATTCTTACCCAGAGGTTTTAAATTGAGCAGTAATCTGATCTGGATTGATTTAGAGATGACCGGCCTTGACCCTGAAAAGATGGTCATCCTTGAGATTGCCACAATTGTGACCGACCATAAGCTGGATATTGTGGCTGAAGGCCCCAACATTGTTATAACCTATTCAGATGAGATACTCCATAACATGGAAGAATGGAGTAAAACCCATCATAAAGCCTCGGGCCTGTTGGATAAGGTCAAGGCGTCTCCCTATGACTGCCGGCGCGCCGAACAGGAGACTCTGGAATTTGTCTCTGCTCATTGCAAGATAGGGGAATCCCCGCTATGCGGAAATACGATCTGGCAGGATCGTCGGTTCTTAATAAAATATATGCCCGACCTCGAAGAGTTCTTTCACTACAGGAATATTGATGTGAGCTCTATTAAAGAGCTGGTTATGAGATGGTATCCTTCGCTTCCCCCCTATGAAAAGAAGAAATCCCACCTGGCGCTAAGCGATATCATGGAGTCTATTAATGAGTTGAAATTCTACCGCCGGAAGGTCTTTCTTCCGTAAACCTTTCATGACATAAGATGGGCCTCAAACGACATATCTCTTATCTTATTAATCGCCTCATCAAAATTCCTCGCAATTAAATTTTCAAATTCTTTTCCTATGAACGCACGATTATTCAACAGATACCACTTGACACCATCCCAGTAATCTTTCAATTCGTTGATATCCTGAATCTCGTCAATCAGACCGTTTATCTCATCCAGCTTTTTCTTCTTTAATTCATCTTTTCTCAACTCGTAAAGATCATTCAACCTGTGTTTCTGATCTGCGGTAAAGCCGATCTCCAGAGACCTGTCCATAAGATCACTATATAGATGATGGATCTCTCTGAAGTCATTCAACAGTTCCATCTGTCTTTTCACTTGATCCAGCATGAGGTCGCTGATCTCTTCCAACCTCTGATAGAATGCATCCTCTAATTGCAATTCGTAATCATCAGTATAAAAAGGGATTTTTCTTAAGGAATGCAGGCTAGAATGGAAATAGTTCTTGAGCTGATCCACATCGGTGACCGTCTTCATATGGGATATCTTCCGTAATGGATTAATCCGGTCCATGAAATCAACCGTAAGCACCCTTTTAGATTCATCCTTTTTAAGCAACAGGCCGGTCTTGGCCTTAAATAACTGGTTTACCAGATACCTGTTCATCCAAATCTTCTCCACGGAGATATCATTGAGAGAGTCATTCACGGCCTCATAGCGTTTTTTGATCTTCTCTACCATACTTAAAAAATCAAGGCATATCGGCTCATCACCCTTTTTCATCTTTTGTGAACCTAAAAGGGTGATAAAAAGAAGCTTTATCATGTTTTCATAGTTCAGATAGGCACACACATTCTCGAATCCGAAGATACGAACTTTATCTGCTTCAAGACATTTCTGGATAAAATGCCTCACTTCTTCAGGTAACCTCTGGACACTGTTATAGATTCGAAGCGCCTCAAAACCCTCCTTTTCAAAAGTCGCGAGCCCGATACCGAAATAATTCCTCTTTTGAAATATAAATCTAAGTGGTACTTTGACAATAAGGTTTGCCAGATCTGAAAATTCAATATACCTTAGCCCCTTTAGTCTGAAGATCCTCTCCATGGAGTAGATCATCCTTCCTGCCTTAATATAGCTGTCCTTTTCCGACTCATCCCTTTCCCAGGATGTCAGGTATTCGGCTGGAGCCATATTCTCGGGAAGACCTTTCTTTTGATACTCCTCAAGTGCGTAAAACAGATCTCCCCGTTGAGCGTATAGTTCTTCAAGATGATCCCCAACGGTGATCTCTCCAGCAATAATCATATGACAGAGCGTCTTGATCTGGAACAGTCGAGATGCCAGGTCCTCCAATATCAGGTCCTCGCCTAATGCGGTGCACATTACGAATGAACTTACAAAGAATGCATCAAACAGCTCTTTATCCCCTATATCGATTATCGCCTGCAAGGCATGAAAGGAGAATTCGCCTCTGACCATGTGATGGATGCGATCATGGTATCTGACAAGCAATATGAGATATTTCCGGGCTTTTTCATCCATATGATATCTCAGTGGTATCTTCTCCTTTTTCAAGAACAGTGCCCCTGCTTGTGCCTGATCCGCAGGATTTAACTGATCTCCATATTTTTCCCTGAGTGCTGGTATCATACCCAGATCCTGAAATATAAAAGACTTTATCAGGGCGTCAAAGAGGGGTTGATTATTCCTGAGATGTCTCACAATAGACTCTAATGTCTCTACCTGGGATTCATTGAGGCCTACGATTCCCGCTGCCATGGGCCCGAATTCCCGTTGGGCCAACTTGTATAAGATCTGAATATCCTGAAACTCTTTTCGGTCACCCCTTATCAGTGCCTGGATCTTCCTGGTGCTTGTGAGAATGTGATCTATGATAGACGATTTCAGATAGATCTTTCCCGTTGGCTTCAGATCATGAAAGGCCAGAATTTCGGGGATGATAAAATACAGGATGGAACGGGAATGGCGATAAAGCCGATCAAGATCAGTGTATATATCCTCAGGCTCGAATATAACATCTATAAAATTTGATCTGATATATTGCCTCAGATCCTGCGCCCTTTTGAACCATATCTGTTGTCTTTCAGGCACCTTGAATTGTGATTTACTCTGGGAAAGAAGACTCTCGCAATCTTGGCAGAATCTCTCCAGATTAGTAAAAAGCCTTTCCATCTCTTCGAGCTCTTCCGAAGGAACTTCAGAAATCCTATGGTCTTCAAATCTCTTTGCCAGGACCTCTAACATTTCGATATTTTGATGAATATCAATGAAGGTTATTTCAACAGCCTGAGCCTTTTTATCCAATCTCAACTGAAATCCCGTGTTCGCTATAAAAGCGGAGCCTTTTTCATATAACTGCTTGCCAAGCTGTTTCAATGTGGTTAGATCAAGGAAATCAAAATTGATGCTCCTGGCCTCCTCTCCCACCTTTTTCACATGAGCATCAATAGACTTAAATTTCACACCAGCCAGGATAGGATTAAAATTTATCACTTCACCACGTGTCACGTTTACGGTTATCCAGAGCAGGATAAACACTAATTGACTGTCTATTCTTTCAAAAATATGGCCTGTGCCGTGGAATTCCATATTTAGGATTTTTCTGTAGAAAATCGGCAATTGTAACGGATCATCTTTTAAGAACCTGTTCTCGAATCTTTCTATGCCCCTTACAAGGCTGATTATATCCTCTATACTTGCCATTTTTTTGTCATCATAGTCGGCTAAGGATTCTTTCTCCATATCTCCTTTTTGCCTGAGTTCAGCCCAATTGTTGAGGAATTCAAAGTAATTCATCATCATCAGGAGTTTTTGTATGATCTTATTGTGAATACCTCCCATAGAGGATATCTTCTCATCCAGGAGCCTGTCCCAATCCATTTCACGACTAGTCACGACCCTGACCATGGTATCGAAAAGATCAAAGAGTTCGGATAATTGCCCCTGATTCATATCAGTCCTTCTGGATGCTACTGTCTCTGCCATGCTCATTAAACGGCAGTAGCGTAAAAGATTAAGGGCCTGCTGTGAATCATAGGTGCGGGCCAGATCCGATACCGGTTTTAATGTCTTTTCATTCATTTTACCGGAAAGTACACGTCCCATGGTCGTATGCCCCACGATAATGAGGAAAATCTCTTTTAATTCGCCATAGCTAAAGCCGTAAAACTGGAATATCTCCAGATTCTCCGGCACCTTGGTCCTCGCTCCTTCAATCATATCAGGGTTGAGATAGGACTGGATCTTTTCCAGTCTGTTGATCTTGGACATCAATTTGAGGACATCGTTTAATCCGCTATATCTCCTCTTTTTATTCTCTAGAGGTTCTCTTAATCGATCTATAAAGATCTCCGGAAGGCCGGAATAGCTATCATTTTTAATATTATTCAGGACATTCAGGGTTCGGATCAGATAATCAAAAGAGTCTCGATAATCAGCCAGAAGCAACAGAGGACAGCCCGCCAATCGTGATTTCATAATATCGTTTTTCAGATCATTCAAGGTCGTGTCCAGAGGCTTCTTTTGAGCTAGATGGATAAGCATATAATCGGGCGAGTAATCCCTGACGGAGAACCTTCTCTTCCACTCTGCCTTTACTGAGTTGGGGATCATTGGCTTGTGAAAGATCGCATTAAAGTATATGGAGAGGAGCTTCGGCCATACCTTTTGTTGGTCATAGGCAAACTCATCATCCAAAGGGAAGTTGAGGTAGGGCAGATTATCTATCTCTTTAAGGGTCATCTTTTCAATATCTTGATCTCCTGATAATCTGTCCAGGACCTCCTGTTCCACATAAAGGCCACCAAGATATCTTTGAAGATCGAAGACATTCACACTGAGGGATTTACCTTTAATCTTATATCTTTTTCTGGTCTTGAAGATATGGCTGAAAAGGAGAAAATTTTTCTGCTCTTTAACCGTTGCAAATGATATCTGGGTAGTCTGATTTGTTTTTACCGGCTGTCGAAGGGCTATGATAAAGATCTCACCATCCGGTTTCAGCACCTTATATATCTTTCCCAACATGTATTGGGCATATTTATGCAATTGCTTCCTGGAAAGTATCTCACTTGAACGTTGGCTGAATTTTTCCATGAGGATAATTCCATAGAGATCCCTGGTAATAATGACTAAGTCCAGGGTTTCATCCATGGACCGAAGTTTTTCAAGGGAAGCTATAATAATAAACTCATGTTCTTTAAAACGGACTGAGAGATCATTAATTATGGGATCATCCGCATGCGTAAGCAACCCTATCATAGCGCTTTCTTTCATGTATTTCTTGCGATGAAAATCGATAATCTTTTTAATCTCGTCCGCCTTATTTTTGATGTTGGCGAGGGAAGTTGACAACAGATGAACCGGTATAAGGTAATAGGGCTTCCCCAGACCGGAAAATCTTATTAACAAGCCGATCTTTTTGTATATCTGGTTGATCTTTTTGTAGTGCTGTTTTATCTGATCGGGTTTATCAAACGTGCTGGATTGAAGGAGTTTAATGTCTTCCGGGTACAGGCGGTTATAGATCTCAAAGAAACCGAACCCGTAGGCATTTCCGCCAAAACGGCTTGGAAGTTGAGGAGGGTGTTTATGGGCTGCAAAGGTACCGGGCGGTATGTCGGCAGGATCGATGCCCAGACCTTCAAACTCATCTTCTCTGATAGAGGCAAAAGGGTCTTCCTGCCTAAAGGTCTCTGTCAGAGGTGCGTCCTTGGAAACCATCTGAAACCTTTTTAGTTACTTACTTATTATAACCAGCGTTTACGGCGCTTGTAGGCCTTTACTTCCTTGTATGACTTGAGTGCGCCGGATGCGGCAGTGCCCAGATAAAATTCCTTCACATCCGGGTTTTCCCGCAGGTCTTCGGCATTACTCTCCATTACAATCTTACCATTCTCCATTACATAACCATGGTGGGCAATCTGAAGTGCCATATTCGCATTCTGCTCCACGACCATAAGCGTTGTCCCCTGCTCCTGATTTATTCTTCTGATAATCCGAAAAATCTCTTTGACCAAGAGAGGCGCAAGCCCCAAGGACGGCTCATCCAGAAGCAGAAGTCTGGGGTGTGCCATCAGGGCCCTGCCTATTACAAGCATCTGGAGTTCACCCCCACTGCAATAACCTGCCAGAGACTTTTTTCGTGCAAGCAAGGCCGGGAAATAGCTGTAAACCAGCTCCAGATCTTTCTGAAATGATTTGCCCCAGCGGGTTGCGGTCCCAACTCTCAGGTTTTCTTCAACAGTCAGATATTTGAATTCCTGTCTTCCTTCCAGGACCTGTATTATACCTTTTCGGGTGATCTGTTCCGGGGACGAGTTCTGGACCTGTTCCCCGTCGTATTCGATGGAGCCTTCAGTTACTTTGCCGTTCTCAGGCTTGAGCAGACCTGAAATGGCTTTCAAAGTGGTGGTCTTCCCTGCGCCGTTACTGCCTAAAAGAGAGACAACCTGTCCTTTTTTAATAGTGAGGGACACCCCCTTCAGGACCTGTATAACGTCGGAGTAAACTACGCTGATATTGTTGATAAGTAGTCTTATGTTATTTCCCATGGTTAAATACTTAAAATGGAGTAATAGAGTATTGGATTAATGGAGTAATGGAATAAAAGATTATTCACTTTCATATATCACACTATGTTCTTTCACCATCAGATGATCTATCCATCCCCCTTTTCTCTTTTTTGTTCAAGACGTTCAATCAGTTTTAACAACCCGTTTTTTATTTTATATGCTAATCTATCAGGATCATTGAATTCTGTCTCTTTGATCTGTTTAGATCCCATTTCTCCAGTACTCCAACACTCCATTACTTCAATACTCATATTTTTAATACGAGAACGGCCACAGCTTGAAACTGGATCGGACAATGCGCCATACCTCTGCGAGCCCCTTTGGCTCAAAAATAATAAACAGGACGATGGCCAGACCGAAAACAAATTCTCGAAGCGGGGCTACGGTAATGGCGAACCCAGTGGACGTGCCTATGTTCATTAAAAATACAGTGGCCTCACTTAGTATTTCATTCAAGGCCACAATAAACACGGCGCCGAACACGGACCCCGTGACGCTTCCCAGGCCACCGATGATAATCATGGCAATAAAAGTAATGGATAACCCGAAATTAAAGGGTTCGGGTGTAATACTCCTTGTCAGATATGTATAAAGACCGCCTGCAAACCCCGCGTAAAAAGAGCTTATGGCAAAGGATAGCATCTTATACTGAAAAATGGGAATCCCCATTCCTTCCGCTGCCTTGTCATTATCGCGAATAGCGACAAAGGCGCGTCCGAACCTGGTGCGAACAAGGTTAACGGCCATCCATGTCATTACTGTAAAACAGATAAAAATCATAAAGTAAAGGGTTCGATCGTTACTTAAATCAAGACCGAACATAGTTGGATTCGTAATGGTTATACCTTCCGCACCTCCGGTAAGCTCTTCCCAGTGTACAAACACATATTCGATAATGAACTGACCTGCCAGGGTGGCAATAGTAAGATAAAGGTGCTTTAGCCGAAGCGAAGGGATACCGAAGACCATTCCAACCGCTGCGGTCAAGAGACCCGCCGCAGGCACGGCGGCCCATAGGGGAAAGCCTAACCTTGTCGACAGTATCGCTGCCGTGTAAGCGCCCACTCCGAAGAAGGCGCCATGACCGAGTGAGATCTGGCCGGTATACCCGATCAGGAGGTTGAGCCCTATTGCAGATATCGCATAGATCCCGATAGTATTAAGTATATACAGGAGATAGGGGCTGCTGATAAAAGGAATTATACCAAAAAGAAGCACAAGACCGATAATCAGCCAGAGTCTGCCAAAATCAGTTTCAAAGATGGCTAACTCTTCCTCGTATGTTTCTCTGAAATTTCCGCAGGGATGAAATTGAAATTTCCGCATATAGTATCCTATACCACATATTTCTTAACTGGTGTCCATCCAGAAACAAGGACTTCTGGATGGGGCGGTCAGCACTCCGCGATCAGCCAAATCCTCTGTTTGAGGGTCTTTTACTGACAGCTGAATGCTGATAGCTGATAGCACGAATCCAAAAACAGCTGTTTTTTAATGAACGCTAACTGACTTAGTTCGGCACTTTTTTCCGCCCCTACACCCTCTCTATCTCCACCAGGCCGAAAAGGCCATATGGCCTTACCATCAGGATCAAGACAAGTACGATGAACGGTATGATCTCCCGTAAAGAAGTGGATACATATCCTCCCGTAAAGGTCTCGAGCAGACCAATGATGAGACCGCCTAAAATGGCTCCTCCGATACTATCCAGACCGCCCAATATGACCACGGGAAAGACCTTAAGTCCGATTGAACTCAGTTCGTGAACATTAATGCCTTTGACAATGCCCAATACTATACCGCTCATGGCTGCCACAAGCGCCGCGATGGCCCATGAGAACGCGAATACCCTTCTCACGTTGACTCCCAGGGAGAGAGCCGCAGGCTGGTTATCGGCCACGGATCTCATATAGATACCCTGGGATGAATACTTAAAAAAGAAACCGAATATGATAAGAAAGATGATCCCGATAATAAAGGTCGCCACATAGACAGAGGGAAGTTCTACGGCCCCCCATTTCAGGGCTAAACCCTCCGGCAAAAAATCGGGAAAATCATGGATATCTCCTCCGAAAACAAACAGCAGTAATCCCTTGAACATGTAAGATATCCCCAGAGTCAGCATGATCACCTGAATTAACGCCTCCCCGATCAGAGGGCGCAGAAAAAAGCGCTCAATAATAAACCCGAGAGTAAAACTTCCTATCAGAGTTAAGGCGAAGGCAAGAACAATGGGAAGGTTGGCCCACAAAGACAGGACAAGAAACATAAAGGCGCCAATTGCCAGGAGTTCCCCATGGGCAAAGTTCAACACACTGCTTGATTTGAAGATCATGACAAATCCCAGGGCAGAAAGCGAATAGAGAAATCCCAGGGATATGCCGTTTACAAGAAGTTGAAGAAAAAAATCCATTAAATGATAACCCTCCTATCCTGAACATCCAATATCCGGACTATTGTTTCAATGGCACCTACATGCCCGTCCCTGTATCGCACCTGGCCTGTTACCGGCAGTTCCTTCTTATCGGAATACATGGCATCAATCAGATCTCTATACTGTTCAAAAACAAACTTTCTCCTCACCTTGCCGGTCCTTGTTAGCTCCTCATCATCCGCATCCAGCAATTTATAGAGGAGGATGATCTTGTGAAGCCGCATTGGTCTGGGTAACTGGTTGTTTACTTCCTGAACTTCCCCCTGAATCATTTCCTCAATTGCAGGTTGATGGGAAAGGTCGGTATAGGTAGTGTAAGGGATCTTATGTTCTTCTGCCCAGTTCCCCACATTCCCGAAATCAATATTTATAAACGCTGTGAGATATGGCTGCCCTTCTCCCCATATAATGGCCTCTTGTATGTATGGGCTGAATTTTAACCTTGTCTCAATGAAATCGGGCGAAAAGGCCTCACCTTCTTCCGTTCTCATGATATCTTCTTTTCTGCCTATGATAACCAGGTGCCCGTCATCATCGAAATAGCCTGCGTCCCCGGTATGAAACCAGCCGTCTTTCAGCGACTCGACAGTGGCCTCAGGGTTCTCGTAATAGCCCACAAAGTTGGATCCACTCAACACGAGGACTTCCTGGTCTTCAGTGATCTTTATTTCGGTTCCGGGAAGGGGTTTACCCACTGTTTCGGGTTTCACCTCTCCATCCGGCTGTACCTGAAAGATACCACCCGACTCTGTCAGGCCATAGCACTGCTTCAGGTTGAGCCCATTGGCCCTGAAAAATCGAATTACGTCAGGGCTTATTGGGTGCCCCCCTGTATAGGCCGCTCTAAAACCAAGGCAACCGACACGGTCCATAAGGGGCCGTGAAACGATCCTTGTTAAAAGCCACCTCAAAAGCTTATGGCCTGCGGGTACGGGCTTACCCTGAGATTCCAGGTCCACGACTTCGCCGCCAACCTCCTGTGACAGGTCATAAAACCATCGTTTGATAAACCCGGAATCGCTGATCTTTACCCTTATCTTGGAGGCAAGATCCTCCCAGAACCTGGAAGAAGTGACGATCACCGTGGGGCCTATCTCTCTGAAATCTTCCACAACGGTTTCGAGGGTCTCGGGAAAATTCATGACCATACCTCCGGCCAGGGTGACCCCCATACCCCACATCTGGTCTACGATCCAGGCAGTCGGAGTAATGGAGATCCAGTTATCCCCTATGCCGATGGGGGCGGTCTCCAGCCACTTGCGGGCCATATCAGTAAAGTTCTCATAGCTCAGCATAACCAGCTTGGGTAGTCCTGTGGTGCCGGATGTCATGAGCATCAGGGCCACATCATCCGGCTTCCCCTCCCAGAGTTCCTTAACAAAGAGCTCCGGCTGCTCATCATCGAATTGTTTACCCAGATCGAGGAGCTGACTGAAACTGATTAACCAAGGATCATCCCGGTATGCTCTCATTCCGGTAGGGTCTATATATATTAGTCTCCTGACATGGGTTAATTTATCCCTGCAATCAAGAAGCTTGTCCACCTGTTCCTGGTCCTGAGCGAATACGTATGTCGACTGAATTCGGTTGAGCCCATAAACCAGCTCTTTGGCCGCTGCAGACGTAAACAGATTGACCGTCACTGCGCCGGTCGACTGCGCGCCCAGCTCACTGAACAGCCATTCGGGGTGATTATCCAGTATAAGCCCGACGTTTTCACCCCTTTTAAGCCCCAGCGCCATCAACCCAAGGCAGGCTAACTTTGTATATCTAAAGTAATCCCGCCAACTGTATGTCTGCCAGATACCATAGGCCTTTTCCCTGATGGAGATCTTATCAGACCCCAGTCGCTCCGCCTGTCTCGACAGGATCTGGGGGAACGTGAACCGGCTCAAAGACGATAAGGTCTCCTGGTCCAGACGTTCTATGTCAAGCTTGTTCTTCGTCATATATTTTTTCAGGGGATGATCATGTTGATCGTACTTAGCTATATGGTTCTTCTCCCAATTTATTCAATCGTTGATGTATCCCCAAGATATGCCTTTATAACCTGAGGGTGATTTTGAACAAAATCAGGAGAACCTTCCGCTAATTTGACCCCGAAATCGAGTACAATCACTCTCTTAGAGATACTCATCACCACTGACATGTCATGTTCCACAAGAATCATGGTCTGGTTCCATGCCTCATTAAGCTCCCTCAGGAACCGGACCATATCCTCTTTCTCTTCAAGATTCATCCCGGCAAAGGGTTCGTCAAGAATAAGAAGCTTTGGCTCCAGAGCCAGCGCCCGGCCCAACTCAACGCGCTTACGCATCCCGTAAGGCAGAGAACCAACAAGCTTATTCCTGATGGATTGCATCTCGAGAAAATCGATCAACTCTTCCAGGATCTCCCGGTGTCGGACTTCCTCTCTTTGAACTGACTTGGAGAAAACAGAGGCTCGTCCAACACTGTAATTGCAGTGAACATGACGAGCCAATAACATATTGGACAAGACTGTCATGCCGGGAAAAAGTTCAATGTTCTGATAAGTTCTGCCGATTCCGAGCTTAGTGAGGTGATGTGTGTGAAGACGGGTAATTTCTTTCCCGTTAAAAAAAATCCGCCCCTCCTGAGGCTTATAGTACCCTGTGATACAATTCAACAGGCTGGTCTTGCCGGCACCGTTAGGTCCGATTATCGCGACCAGCTCTCCTGAACTTACAGTAAGGGTTACCTTATTAAGGGCGGTAATGCCCCCGAATTTTAACGTGAGACTCTTCACCTCCAGTTCGGCCCTCTTTTCATCGGGACGAATGGAGGCGAAGATTCTCGGCTGACCGCGAAAAGCCTTCATTTTATAATTCTAACCAGTTATAAGCCTGACCATTTCCCTTCCTGGCGACCAGAAATGTGTGAGTGGCGTAAAGGTTTGATCCTCGTTGATCTGCACAATCCTGGCCTTCCATGAGGCGCCATGGTCGGTGCTGCTGTATGTGATGTCGGGGACGAGCCCGCCAAAATCTTCGTCACGGAATGTCTCCAGGGCCTTATTGATGGTCTCGCTGTTAATCTCACCGAACTTTTCTAATGCCCTTTGGAATGCCCTTTCCATGATAGAACCGATGACAACACCCTCCCAGTATGCGGTATCGAATTTTGTAACCGACTTATAGCGTGCCCACAGTGTCTCTAGAAGCTCCATACCAGGTGAACCATCGCCCGGCAAGCATCCCGGGAACTGCATATGCATTCTATCACGAATCAGACCTTTACCTCTCTTAAAGAAATCCGGATCTGTTGATGTCCATGTTCCAAAAAATGGAACATCATAATTGGCTTGATCTGCCGACTTAAGAGCCATAATAATGGCGGAGGGGAGGCATTGCATGAAGATATATTCCGCTCCTCTTTCTTTTAGCCGTAAGAGCTCCGTATTGAGATCAAGGGCACTTGGGGGAAATTCTTCAGTAGCGACAATATCTATGTTGTTAGCTGTAGCATACTCCTTGCTTGCATCATGGATAGACTTTCCATAGGCATTATTGTAAGTCAGGAGACCGACTTTTGGCGCTGTTTTCAATTGATGAATGGTCTTGATGTATTCCAGGATTGCATAACAATCCATCACATAATTGCCAAATGGCAGGAAGGCATATTTTACCGGGGGTTTGAGGATCCCTTGATAGGTAGAATAGTTGATGTTCGGGACCTTATACTGCTGGATGATTGGTTTCACCGAAATGCCCGATCCTGCATCCCAGGTGGCGATCATGTCCATCTTGTCGGATGTGCAGAACTTTTTAACATACTTTACTGCCTCAGGGACCTTGTATGCATGATCGACCACGGTCAAAGCAATCTTATTTCCGTTAACTCCGCCTTTTACTTCATTGACATATTGGAAATACTCTTTTTGGCCTTTGGCATGGAATTGGCCCCAGGTGGAAGCCGGGCCAGTAAGGTTGATTACTGCTCCAACTTTGATCTCTTTTATGACAGGGACTGGGACCGGGGCCGGTTTAACTAGAAGCCAGATGATGATACCGGCTGCTATTAACAAGAGAATCAACAAAATGGCATTTAATTTTCGCATGTTTCCCCTCCTTAGATTAAAGTTATTAATTCTAGTGCCAACTTAACATTTCTAACGTCAAAAATTTTAAATCTAATTGAAGTATACCTTTTCTGTCAAGACATAATCTCAAAATTATGCAATAAATCTTGACACTTAATTTCCCCGCATGTTAGTGAGTATGTGAAAAATTCACACTCGAAATACTTGTCTTTATGCAGTAAATTCAAATCTAACTGCTCGGGTACAAGAGTTCAAGGTTCAAGAGTGATCAACCGTGAAATATGAACCGTGTGCCTGATAATCTGAGTAGTTATATTTAAATGAAATTGTGTATCGGTAACACCGCCTTAAAAGACGGAGTATCAAAAATCATGATAGAATGGAAGGAGGAATAAAGTGAATATTATTGTCTGTATAAAACAGGTTCCTGACACTGAAACTCAGATCAAGATCGGTCAGGACGGGAAATCGATCATCGAAGACGATATCAAATGGGTCATGAATCCCTACGATGAATACGGAGTAGAAGAGGCCTTACGCCTTAAGGAGAAATTTGGAGGAGAAGTCACAGTGGTTGGACTGGGACCCAAAAGGGTAACAGAGTCCCTACGCACGGCCCTTGCCATGGGTGCCGACAAAGGTATCCTTATCAATGATCCGGCACTGGAGGGCAGCGATTCGCTCGGCACGGCAAAGGCACTCGCGGCAGCCATTAAAGATCTTGATTTTGACCTCATCTTTGCAGGCCAGAGAGGAGTTGATGATGATTCCGGCTTGGTGGGAGCCGCTCTGGCGGAGTTTCTGGATATCCCTCAGGCTTCCGTCATCGTAAAGGTAGAGGTTGCGGAAGACGGTAAGTCACTTAAGGCCCATAGACCAGTGGAAGGTCAGACCCTGGTAATCGAATCCAGCACGCCGGTCCTGATTACAGCTCAGAAAGGGTTAAATGAACCGAGATACGCCTCGCTCCCGGGGATTATGAAGGCAAAAAAGAAACCCCTTGAGGAGAAGACCTTGGCCGACCTGGGGCTGGACCCCTCTGAATTTGGTGAAGGCGCGAGAAAGCTGAATATTGTAGAGCTAACCCCGCCTCCTCAACGGGAAGCCGGGAAAATAGTCGAAGGTGAAACGCCGGAGCAAAAGGCAGGAGAACTTGCAAAGCTCCTGCATGAGGAGGCAAAGGTCCTGTAGA
Organism: Deltaproteobacteria bacterium; assembly: GCA_019313825.1. Lineage (GTDB taxonomy): Bacteria > Desulfobacterota > DSM-4660 > Desulfatiglandales > HGW-15 > JAFDAM01. The sequence goes on along the minus strand of JAFDAM010000015.1, from coordinate 20,298 downwards.
CCCGGCCCGTTGCATAATTGGCTATTTGAGATTATCCATCAAGATTATTAAGACAGATAAAAGGAGATATAAAAGATGGCACAAGGAGTTTTTATTATTGCTGAACAGAGGGGCGGGGAGATCCGAAAAGTATCCTATGAGATCGTCAGTGAAGCAAGGCGACTCGCAGATTCCCTTGGACAAAAAGTAACAGCCGTATTAATCGGTTCTAATATAAAAGATAAGGCAGCAACTCTGGGTCATTACGGTGCGGATAAGGTTCTTGTTGCCGATGACCCTCGACTCGAGACATACACAACAGATGCATATGTATCAGTAATCGCCGAGCTGGTTAAGGCCAATGATCCAGCCATAGCGTTACTGGGCGCGTCATCTCAGGGTAAGGATCTGGCATCGCGGCTCTCCGCGCGATTAGGTGTCGGCATGGCCCAGGACTGCACTCAATTTTCCATTGAAGACGGGAATTTAACGGCCACCAGGCCTATCTATGCAGGCAAGGCATATACAAGGGTGACATATACAAATAGCTCGCCCCAGATGGCAACAGCCAGGCCGAACGTTATGGCAAAGAACGAGCCGGACGAATCTAAAACAGCTCAGATAATAGACGCAACCTTCAGCCTTGATGATGGCGCCCTGAAGACAAAGGTCGCTGATGTAATGAAGGATGAGACAGAGAAAGTTGATCTCACTGAAGCGGATAAGATCGTGTCCGGCGGACGCGGTATGAAGGGGCCGGAGGGCTATGGTATCCTGGAAGAACTGGCTGATATTATCGGCGCGTCAGTGGGCGCATCACGCTCAGCTGTTGACGCGGGCTGGAGACCACATTCCGATCAGGTGGGACAGACAGGAAAAGTGGTATCGCCTAATCTCTATCTCGCGTGCGGTATATCAGGAGCCATCCAGCACCTGGCTGGAATGAGCACCGCAAAGGTAATTGTGGCAATCAACAAAGATCCTGATGCCCCTATCTTTCAGAAGGCAGATTATGGCGTGGTGGATGATCTTTTCAAGATAGTCCCGGCGCTGACGGAAGAGTTCAAAAAGGTCCTCTGATCATCTTTAAGGTCAGGGGTCAGGCATACTGATCCCTGACCCCTGATAAATCTCCTATAACAACTCCAGAAACCCCTCCATTGTGAGTTCTTCCAGCTCCTTTTTGAACTCTGCATCACTTACAGGCTGATCAGTCAACTCATCTTTTGATCTGGGGTGGATCATCCTGGCAAGGCTATCCTCGTCCTGTTTCTCTAACCATTCGCAAGCCAGTAACGCGGGTTGTTTTATCTCATCCAGCTCTTGCCACAAGTTCGCCGCTATCTGCCTTGGGAGACCGGATGCCAGTTGCGGCGCTGCAAAGAACCTGTCCAGCAGCACAGGCAATGGGGTCCCGGGCCTCTGTTCAATCAGGTACACTATCTTTGACAGATAGAGTGATTCGTATATCTCCCCCGTGATCTTCCCGGCAAGCAACTCTTCTCTGAGCAGAACACCGTATTTCATGCGTAAGTCCCTGTCATTCCGGACAGGTGCCGGGACCCAAGCCTTGTATCCTGTCAGATCTGCCTTAATCTCTTTCCCCATCTCCTGATGCACTGCCATATCCTCCTGGTGAGTCGCGGGTGTCTCAGGTTCTTCCAGAACCTGGACCAGGCTGCCGGGTCTCATAGGATGGAATTCGCCATCCATTGTAGTATAGCCTATCTCGTGGTGCCCGCAGAGAGGACATTCCCTTGATGTGATAATTCCCGTTTTCTGCTTATTATCCTCGAACTCCAATGATCTTTCTCCGAAAAATATTCATTAGTATTTATCCCTGATCCGGATTCATCACTGTAAAAAATCCCTGGCCAGTTGACGAGCCTGATGGAAGACCGTGCCTTGATACATCCCGGATGAACGTACCATTTAAAGAAGACAATGGCTTTCTTTTTAAAATACCACCATCCTCCAATGTGGTCAAATATTTGGCCACCTCCTCAAAAGGTAGCCCCGCGTTCCGGGGCTGGGTCGCCTTGAAAAGACAGCCATTGCCGGATTAGAGGGCTTCATTCGTGCGCACAGTGAACCTCCCCGCCTACAAGGCGGGGCATCTATTAATCATGTTATAGTTCTGGCTAATTTGCATAAAAAACCCCGGACAAAGTCCAGGGCAAACCAGATGTGTCGTTACTTGAATTATTACTCTTTCCCCCTAAAGGAATGTCATCTAATGTAACGATCACTCCAGAATCAAAAAAAGCTTCTGCAAATTACGTGCCGCAATAATATGTAAAATTCATAGCAAAAGTAATATAATTTAATATAATATATCCTTTATTTCACCTATGTACGCAGTAATTATGCCACAGGAAATGTGTAATTTTTAACACACATTCCATTGTTTTTATCCTTTAGGTAAAGCAGGTATTCCTATCACGGATTCGCATACCACCACCCTGCTATCCCTTCTGAGGGAGTTGATAGACCTGGCATGTGTCCATAATATTTAGGAACCGAATTCCGAGTTTAAGGTTTAATTATTTAATTGACAAACAAAAACTTTTCTATAAATTAAGTGTCCTCTGGCGGTGTAGCTCAGTGGTCAGAGCATGCGGCTCATATCCGCAGGGTCACTGGTTCAAATCCAGTCACCGCCACCATAAGAAAATAATAACGGAATTGACATTTTCGCATTAGGCTTTATCTTCACTTTGTCTGTTATTTTAAACGAGCTTGCATATGACAAACTGGGCCTTTGAAGATAGTAACCTGAAAACGGTTAGCGATGCCCTTGATATTGCCGAGGACAAGATCGGAGATTTCTATAAATTCTCCTTTGGGCAATGGAAAAGACACCGTTATGATGTCAAAACCCTGTCATATTTAAGTGATAACGAGATCACATCATATGCATTCGCTCTATTGAACAAATGCTCAGGCGCTGCTCATGGATTTGAATCAAAGACACGGGAGCGGGATTTCTATTTTATCTGCCTTCAGGATCATCAGATCTTAAAGGCCATGAAGAGGGATAATAATCTCAAGCTTCTACCGCTTCTCGTGTATGTCTTTACCCATGAATTGGTTCACATAGTGCGATTTTGCAATTTTTTCCAGAGGTTTGAAATTGGCGGCCAAGGCAAGGAAAGCGAAGAAAGGTTGGTTCACGCGACAACCTATGAGATTTTGAATGACCTTGCCCTGCCAAATCTTGATTATATACTTGAATCATACCATGGCCACAGGATCTGTGACATGGTTGCTTCATAGATTATTTTTCATATTGAGGTGATAAAATATGCCCATTTACGAATATCAATGCACAAAATGCGGAAATCAAACAGAGATATTCCAGCGAATATCTGATCCGCCGGTCTCCAAGTGCGAATTATGCAAAGGTAAAATGAAAAAGCTTATCTCCCAGAACACCTTTCACCTGAAGGGATCCGGATGGTATGTGACCGATTATGCCTCCAAGAGTGGCGGGTGTGATGGTAAAACCACGACATCCGGGGATAATAACACAGCCAAAGAAACGAAGGAACCCGCCATTGAGGCAAAAGGATCCACTGATAAGACTCAGAAAGAGGCTACAAAAACAGGCAGTAAAAAGGCCGAGGCAAAAGATTAATATGGAAATGTTCTCTGATTTGACACGTCGCAAAGGTTTGTTAAAATTCAACAATAATAAATAATGAAAAATTTCAATACTGGAAGAGTTCAAGACAAGTTAATTAACAGGTTGGAGAGGAAAGAGAAACAACAAGCCTTTCAGAGGGATAGATTCTTCAAATTTAAACTTCCGGAGATCCACTCAAGATTATCTCAAGCCCTGCTTATGGAAAAGATAGTGGAGACGGATAATTCCGCCGCCATATCCGATCTAATATTAAAGGGCCTTAAAAAGGCAATGAAAGTAAGTGGATTTGATTTCAAGTACTTTATCGCCCCCATTCGCAACCTGGTCCCTCGCGCTAACCCGATCTCTCTATATATGACCCAATATATATTGGAAGTAGTCATTGATGATCCCAGTGTAATTGATATTTTTGGCACTGACCTTGATATCTATAAAACCGTGAATAATGTGATTACAAATATCAACCTGAAATTTGAAAGAGCTGAAGAAAAGATCATCCAACAACTTTCCCGGAATAAATCACTTTCCCCGGGTTCAAGGGAATATGATATCGCCCTTGATCAGCTTTTCCGTAAAGCAATGGGTGACCCCCAAAGTAGCAATCCCCAATAAAAATCATATTAGGTTAAATTTTGTAATTAATTTAGGTGGATAGGCTGAAGGCTGAAGACTATTAGGGCATAGCTTATGCGTGATCACACGAAACTTCGAGCGTTTGAATTAGCAGACGAAGTGGCTGTATTGGTGTATCGAGTAACCAGGAGATTCCCAAAGGAGGAGTTATATGGGCTGACCTCTCAAATGCGGCGGGCCGCAGTTTCAGTCCCATCCAACATCGTCGAGGGGTGTGCCCGCGATAGCCAGGCCGAATATCTGCGATTCCTTGACATAGCGTTCGGGTCCTTGCGGGAATTACACTATCAGCTCAACCTGTCAAAGCGACTGGGCTTCTTGGATAACCAGGAAATATCAGAGATAGATTCCAAGATCATTGAAACCGAGAAAGTATTGAATGCCTTGATTTGGGCATCGCGATGTGGCTGACTTCCCTTAGCCTTCAGTCTTCAGCCTATCCACCTGAGTTTTTATAGTTAATTTTTGAACAAGGAGAATTTTATGTCTGAAAAGATAGCCTTTCTTTTCCCGGGCCAGGGTTCACAGTCCATCGGCATGGGGCAGGATATAATCAACGAGATCTCCGAGGCTAAGGAGATATTCGAGCAGGTGGATGACATATGCCGAAAGCCCATATCAAAGCTCTGCGCCGAGGGACCCATGGATGAACTGACCCTCACTGTGAATCTTCAGCCCGCTGTCACGGCGGTCAGTATTGCATGCCTGGCCGCCCTGAACCGATCAGGGGTAAGTGCCCATGTCTCTGCCGGGCACAGTCTTGGCGAGTACGTGGCCCTTACCTCTTCCGGTGTGATCAGCCCCTATGACGCGCTCAGGCTGGTGAACAAGCGAGGAGAACTCATGCACAGGGAATCATTATCCCATCCAGGGGTCATGGCCGCGGTCCTGGGCATGGATATTGATGAGGTGGCCCAAATTGTAGAGCGGGCAAGAGATAAAGGTGTGCTTGCGATTGCCAACCACAACACCGCGGAACAGATCGTAATCACAGGCGAAGAGAAGCCACTTGGCCGCGTGGTCGAGCTTATCAAGGAGATGGGCAAAAAGGCGATCCCATTGAAGGTGAGCGGCGCGTGGCACTGCGACCTGATGGCCGACGCGGTGGATGAATTCCGCGGATTCATGGAGGATATCCCCTTTGAGGCCCCGAAATCGATTATGCTGTTTAATGCCACCGCAGGGACAGAGGATGACCCTGCAAAAATAAAGGACATCATGGCCAATCAGCTCACAAGCCGGGTTAGGTGGTATGATATCATCGTCCGGATGATGGAAGACGGGATTGATACCTTTGTGGAGGTAGGCCCTAAAAAGGTCCTGACCGGGATGCTGAAGAAGATCATCCCAAGGGAGAGCGATTCCAAGGTCTACAATGTTGAAGACATTAAAAGCCTGAATCAATTCCTGGAAGAAGTAAGGTAATCATGCCTAATATACAGGGACAAACAATAGTGACATAGTGAAAGTCTCAATGCATGAAGCCTATAGGGAATCAGCCAATTCTGTTTAGCCTTACCCTATGCCTTAAGCCTTGCGCCCTTAGCCTTATTAATCTTTATCCTGAACTTTGGCTAACTTTTATCACTTTTTGAACCTTAGGCTCCTCTCATTTCTCCCTATCCAGCAGATACCTTTTTAAATCAAGTCCCCCGCTGAATCCGCCGAGCCCCCCGGCAGCAACTACCCTATGTCACGGAAAGACAATGGGTAGAGGGTTTCTTTTCATGGCCTGACCCACTGCCCTGGCCCCTCCGGGCTTACCGACCATCATGGCCAACTCGCCGTATGTCCTGGTCTGGCCATAGGGTATCCGGGCGATCGTCTTCCAGGTCTTGAGTTGAAATATTGTTGAATGGATATCAAGGGGGAGATCATCGGGAAGAGTGCTTCCATCCAACACGGCCTTGACCGCCTCCATAAGGGCAAGGTTCATCTCTCTATCTTTTACAATGACTTTTTCGGGAAACAGTCCCTTAAAAATTTCCGGGCAGTCCTCTTTCTTATCAAGACTGAGGCTTACCCGGACAGCACCCCTTTCTGATGAGGCCAGATAGATATGAAGTTCATCCGGCTCTATTTTCCAACAGTAGATCTCTGATATTTCTTTCCCTGCCATGTATCCCTCTCCTCTAATCTCTCCCTTATGAGTTTCAGATTTTCATTCTTATCACCGGCCCACATGGGCGCCACCAGTTCTGATTGTACGGGATCCCCTGTCAATCTCTGTATAACCGTATCCGGAGGAAGAAGCTCGAGAAAATCCACCACCGTTTCAATATACTTGTTTCTTTCCAAACAGCGATATTCCCCCTTCTCATACAGGACAGCCAAAGGCGTGTCCTTCACGACATATTGCAAGTGTATCTTGACGCCGTGCACGGGAAGCCGCGCAATAAAGCGAGCAGTATCCAGCATCATCTCGCTCGTCTCTCCCGGCAGACCCAGAACAACGTGCGCACAGATATTCAATTCGTAATCATTCGTCATCCGCACGCTTTTCTCAAAACTGGCCACATCATGACCGCGATTGATTCTTGTTAGGGTTATGTCATGGGCGGATTGAAGACCATACTCAATCCATACAAGGTAATCTTTCCCATATGAACTAATAAGTTCCAGGATCTCATGATCCACGCAGTCCGGCCTTGTACCTACAGAGAGACCCACCATTCCTTCATGATTCATGGCCTGGTCATACAGCTCTTTGAGCCTGTTGACAGGGGCATATGTGTTTGTAAAGGACTGAAAATAGGCAATATATTTCTTTGCTTTGTACCGTTTCTCAGCAAATATCCGCCCTTCGATGATCTGTTCATCGATGGATAGGCAATGATCGATCAATGCGCCGGTGCCTGAGCCCCGGCTGTCGCAGAATATGCATCCCCTGTCGGAGATGGTTCCGTCCCGGTTCGGACAGCTGAATCCCGCGTCTAGGGGTATCTTCTGAACACGCTCACCGAATAGCTCTCTTAAATAGCCGTTATAATCACGATATCTTTTTAAAAATTCCACTTGACTCTGCAGTGGTCAAATATTTGGGTTTTATGCCTCTGAATCCCTTGGAATTTGCAACTGACTTGGCAAAGCCCAAATATTTGACCACTTCCTCCTTAGTAGTAGATATCGTCTTGAAGAGACAGGCATCGCCGGATAGATTGCCCTTTTCAGGCAGAGCTAATTTTCTCTGACCCCCGCAAGTCGGGATCTTTGACACGCCCATCGAGGTTTCCCGCCAAAGAGGCGGGAGAAGGACGCGGCTTTCAAATTACAATAAAAATCGATTTTGGACAAGGGTAATTTTAGGTATGAGCCCAATGATTCCAACCCATGCAGTGAGGGACGCCCCAGGGGGAGAAACAAGTTTTCTGCATTTAAATAATTAATATAAGTCAAACCGCCTCCAGGCTCACCACGCTCTCACTCATAACCTCCTTGAACCTCATCGCATCCCCAATAACCCTGCCGATAATGTTCACGGCGCTTGCCGGAATGATCTTCCCCGGGCTGCTCATGGGCGTCTGCCCGAAAAAGATGCAGAAGGCCTTTCCTGTCGGCCAGTAGCCCAGATCCCCTATCTCCACTTCCTCCCGGGCGGTATCATCCAGTTCAGCATCCACCGGAATCGTGAAATATATCTCTTCACCCCAGGTGCTGCATTGGGCCCTTATGGGAAGGACCTCTGCCACTTTACGAGCAGCCGGTGAGTCGTTCAATTCCGCCTCGACAGAAAGAGCTCCAATATCTATTCTGATTTTCATATTTACCCCCAATAAGAGTAAAGAATCCACGCCCATCGAAGATTCCCGCCTGAGAGGGGGGAGAAGTACGTGGTATTGTATACACTCTAAAGGAGCGTGCCTATCAGAGGAGGCAATACATTTAGAGTGCAAAATCCTAACCGGACATTACTGATATTTAGTCTCTGTTCTTTTTTCTGAAGATCAGCCTGATAGGTGTGTGGTTGAGTCCAAAACGTTCCCTCAACTGGTTAACCATAAATCTCTTATAGGAGAAATGGACCATTTCCGGCCTGTTTACAAAGACAACAAAAGTTGGGGGCCTTATGCCTGTCTGTGTAGCATAGAGGAGATTAAACCGCCCTCGCCCGATTCTGGGGGGAGGTTTTTTCCGAACCATCTCAGCCACAGCCCTGTTAACCTCTCCCGTGCTGATCCTCAGACAGAACTGCCCATAGACCAGGTCGATCTTCTCAAAAAGCTTTTTTACACGTTCACCTGTAAGGGCCGAAAGGTTGATCCTGGGGGCAAAAGAGGCCAATTTCAGCTGTCTTTCTATGGATCCATCAAGGAGCTTCTTTCTCTCTGGATCCTTTTTTAAAAGATCCCATTTATTGACCGCAAGGACAAGACCCCGGCCGCGATCAAGCGCGTAACCGCATATCCGCGCGTCCTGCTCCACAATCCCGGCTCCCGCGTCAACTAAAATAACCGCCACATGGCAACGGTCAAGGCTTCTGAGGGCTTTGATCATGGAGAATTTCTCTATCTTCTTTTTTACCCTGCCTCTTCTTCTTATACCGGCGGTATCTATCAAAAGATATTCCCTGCCCTTCCACTCAAAGAGGGTATCAATAGAATCACGGGTAGTTCCTGGTAATTCGCTGACCATAAGTCGATCAAAACCAAGGATTCGATTTATCAGAGAGGATTTTCCCGCATTAGGCCTTCCCAGGACCGCCACCCTGATCCGACCGTCAGATTCCCCTTCCGGCTCGATCTTAGGTAGCTCACGGGTGATGTCCTCCATAAGCGCCCTCAGACCATAACCGTGAGCAGATGAAACGGGATAGACCTTTTCCACTCCCAATCCATAAAAATCATTGGCCAGATGCTCATGTTCCGGCCCGTCAATCTTATTGGCCACCGTAAAGACCTTTTTCTCAGACCGACGAAGATTGTGAGCCATCTCCTCATCGCCCGGCATAATACCCTGACGGCCGTCCACCATAAAAATGATTTGATCAGCCTCTGCTATGGCTTGCCCCACCTGTTCCCTGACCTGATTCAGAAGGGGCTCTTGACCCAGATCATCAAAACCGCCTGTATCGATGATTGTTAAATGAGTGTCTTCCCAAAGGATTGATGCATAGAGGCGATCCCTGGTAACGCCCGGCTGGTCATCCACAAGGGAAGCCCTTGACCTTGAAAGACGGTTAAAAAAGGTCGATTTACCGACATTGGGGCGCCCCACTATAGCCACAATAGAAGTCATAATCGTAAGTGTGATACAGGTGTTTTATGAAGCGTATACCGGAAGATTGTCCTTAATAATACGGTTCAGCTCGCCTAATCTTACCGGTTTTTCGAGGAGGGTCAAGGCAATACCTTCTTTTATGGTCCTGCGAGCTCTGGAATCACCCGGATTACCTGTCATCATCAGGATCCTCGCGTCAGGGTCAAAAGATTTGATCTTAGAGGATGACTCATAGCCATCCATGACAGGCATCTCAACATCCATGACCACAAGGTCAGGTAAAAAATGCTTATATTTTTCAAGGGCCTCCTGTCCGTTAAAGGCCCTCTCCACATTGTAATCGCCATACATATGGAGCGCCTCTTTAATCAACTCTGTAAGGGATTTTTCATCATCAACAATAAGTATCTTCTGCTGTAGCATTTTGAGAGACTCCTTATGCACTATTTATGGTGCGAATAGATCGGGAAAACAATAATGCTTTTAGGCCTCATTGTCAACTGGAAACAACAATATATAGTATTAATATGAAAAAAAAATCTTATATATTGTAGTTGTCTACATTTTTTCAACTTTTTCGTCTGCTGAAAATGGTAGCTATTTTAAATGGATAAACCACTTTTCAACAATTCCACATGAATCTATGATAATATTCAGAGACTTTTTGTCTTGACTAAAGGTATTAATCTGGATAAGTGTTTCCAAAAACACCATCAAATGCGGGGGCTTCAGCACATTAAGAATCAGCCCATTCCCGAGAAAAATTGACAGTTCCCGGGAGCCCCCCGGACTTTAACAAGTTGTAATAATGTCGAGACGTTATTAATATGCCCGCCAAATTTATTATCGTTACAGGTGGAGTTCTCTCAGGTCTTGGAAAAGGAATAGCTGCCGCATCAATCGGTCATCTTCTCTCCTCGAAACTCAAAATCATCCCTATCAAGTGTGACGGATATCTTAATGTTGATCCCGGAACCATGAACCCCTATGAGCACGGAGAGGTCTTTGTGCTGGACGATGGGGGTGAGGTTGATATGGATTTCGGGCATTATGAGAGGTTTCTTGACGTCACCTGCAAGTCAAAATGGAATCTCACCATGGGCAAGGTGTTTGACATGGTCAGGCAGAAGGAGAGAAAAGGCGATTATCTTGGGAAGACTGTTCAATACATCCCTCATGTTACTGATATCATAAAAAATCATATTCTTGAAATTGCCCTTGAGGAGTCCGCCGACCTCGTCATTATTGAGATCGGAGGGACAGTGGGCGATATAGAGAACGAACTCTTTCTTGAAGCCATGAGACAGATGAAGGAAGATGCAGGAAGAGAAAACACGGCTTATGTGCATCTTACCTATGTCCCCATACCCTATGGTGTTAACGAACAGAAATCAAAACCTACCCAGCAAAGTGTTAACCTCCTGAAGCAGAGGGGAATCTTTCCTGACATCATCATAGGCAGATGCTCCGAGTTTCTCAAAAAGGATGTAAAGACAAAGATCTCAAATTTCTGTGATGTTGAGTCTGATGCGGTTATCACAGGTCTTGACGTGGATGATATCTATGAGATCCCCTTTATCTTTGAGGAAGAGGGGCTTCCGGATATCCTTCATAAAAATCTGAATATCTATAGTCCCCCGGATATGAGAAAGTGGAAACAGCTCATCAACAATCTCAGAAATCCCCAAAAAGAGATCACAGTGGCCATGTGCGGGAAATACACCAAGCTGGAAGACTCTTACGCATCCATCATTGAATCTTTTAATCATTGTTCAGCACATCTGAGATGTAAGATCAATCTGAAATGGGTGGAGACGACGGATCTTGGAGACACTTCCTTCCTGGATGATGTGGATGGCGTGGTTGTTCCCGGTGGATTCGGGTCCAGGGGTACAGAGGGTAAGATCGAGATAATTCGTGCGGCAAGAGAGCGGGACATCCCATTTTTGGGCCTTTGCCTGGGTCTTCACATGGCTGTTATTGAATTCGCAAGAAATGTGTGTCATCTGGAAGGGGCAAACTCTACGGAGATGGATTCTGATACTCCTCATCCGGTAATCGATATTCTGCCCGAACAGAAGGATATTAAAGAAAAGGGTGGCACAATGAGACTTGGGGCCTATCCAGCCGTCCTCAAGAAAGGATCAGTGCTTCACTCCCTTTATAAAACGGATGAAGCTTCGGAGAGACACAGGCATAGATATGAGGTTAACCCTGAATATCATAGGATCATCACTGAAAACGGGATGGTTTTTTCCGGCATTTCCCCTGACGGCAGGCTGGTTGAGTTTATTGAATTACCTGATCATAAATACTTTGTGGCCACCCAGGCACACCCGGAACTGAAATCAAGAATGGAATCACCCGCACCTCTCTTTTATGGTTTTATCAATGCCTGCCTGGATTGATCCTGTTCAAACCAATCCTGTTTTTCCTGCGCTTCTCTTCATGATCCGGCCTTTGTGGAATGTTTTAAGAAAGGTTCATCTGTATGAATAAAAAATATCGTGTTGTTTTTTTAGGGCTGATTGAAACCGAAGGTGATTTTAGGCAAAGGATGTCCAAGTTGGGCGTATCCTCTGAAATGGTTAGCAGGATAATAGACATGGCGCCTGTTATCATGAAGGCGGATATGCCACTCAGGGATGCAAGACAGTATGCCGATGTCATTCAGCATGCCGGCGGCAGAGTGAATATCCAAGAGCACGGTTATTTTGAAGATACAAAGAGCACAGATAACTCTCTTGATATTGAACCCTTTGAAAATTTTATCATGTGTCCGGAATGCGGCCACAAACAGCGAAAGATAGAGGTCTGTGTGAAATGCGGCAATATTTTTATTGAAGATTAAATAATCCATGTCTATTGACTCTGACCCACACTAGGCGGGCTCTTCATGGAAAATTGAACCATACTGGAACAGAGAGATGACTGACGTTATTGATCTTAAAAAAGCCCAGTTAGAGATGAGGGTCCGGCGGGGATACCGTAATTGGACCAGCAAGTTCGGGGAAGATTTTACATCATCAACTCGGTTGCCCCATATCTCCAATAACACCTTGGCTTTTCTATCCTGCGGCAGAGAAAAAGGTTCTTTCTATCTCTACGACCTTATCATGAATCTCCAGGGCCTTGGTTCGGGATTCGAGTTTAATGAACTGGATACAAAGGATAAGATGTCGGTCATTGATCGATATCTTTTCTTACTGGACCGCATTCGATTTGAATATATTAAGAGGTTGGGATGGCTGGAGAGTTATCCGGGAGAGGAATTCACACTGGTAGAGCTTATAATTCAATTTGACCAGTTGGCGCCGGGCCTTCAGGCCAAGCCCCCTTCTCTCAGCAAGGATCACCCAGACTATAGCAAGTTTCGTAGCATGAACTCATTTGAAAGGAAAGAGTTAATCAGAAAGCTGATACCAGAGGCGTTGAAGGAGATCCAGGATCATTCGACGACCTTATAGACCTTGTCGTTCTCCCTAACCCTGTCTTTTACCTTTATGCCGATCAGGTCACCTGCCTTGGCTTCGTCTACTGCCTGATTATCAACCTCCATGCTGGTAACCTCTTCAATAAAATCGGTAGTATGGCCTTTATACCGCAATAGATCCCCATTTTTGATGGTCCCCCTTTGCACCTCTATAGCGGCCACGCTCGGTTTTGTAAAAAATTTAACAACTACACCGACTTGTTCTTCAGGCATGGCATCTCCTCCTAATAAAAACAAGGTTAACAGAATATATTTAAATATATATCGGTTTTTATTAGAATTGTCAAGATATCCTCTATTTTACCAGCAAGGCTTCACTATATGCAAGGCCGATTATTATTCAATAATGTCTGGTTAGGATCTTGCATTAATGACATTTGTATTCTAAAGATGGCCGGTGGGGTCTCTTTTCAATGGCGAACGGGTTAGAAGCAAAACTTTTATAAAAGGAGCCTGCCCCCGATAAACCGGGATCTTCGACAGGCGGACGGAATGCTTCTCCGTTATTCAGCCTCGTTCAGACCGGATAATATCCGGGAAACCCCCGTCCGCCTCCTCCGGCTTCATACAGATGCACTGCACATAATGCAGTTCGGCAATGAAAAGAGACCCCTATGGGCAATCAACTTCCATACGCCGGCATTGCAAAATCCTAACCAGACATTACTGATTATTATTGAACACTGCGGATAATTCGTATAATATCGCTTTATGGAAGATTATAAGAAACGACTGGCTACTACCTTGGCGGAAACAGGTGCCCTTTTCTTTGATAAAGACCTTATCTTGAAGGATGGTCGGCCAACCCCGTATTTTGTGAACTTCGGCATGTTCAGGACAGGGCGACTGGGCATGGATCTGGGCTCTTTTTTCGCCGACATGGTAGTGGATCGCTGCCTTGTTAACAATACCGATATCATCCTCGGCCCTTCTTATAAGGGTAGCGCCATAGCCCTGGCCACATCAATAGCGCTCCATCTCAAGCACGGATATGATCTGTTTTTCGAATATGATCGAAAGGAGGCCAAGACCCACGGTGAAGGGAGCAAATCCGGCAGCATAATGGTGAACAGGACCCTGTTTGACTGCTGTCGCGTCTTTATCGTAGATGACGTGGCTACCTCCATGGGCACCAAATACGATCTCTTAGAGAGACTACAGGCAGAGGCAGATGCCAACAAGATGACTATCAAGATTGTCGGTATCGGCATCGCCATAGACAGGGAGCAGTGCACGGCAGTTTATGACAAGGAAGGCAAAGTCGTGCCGGATCAAAGAGGGAAGAATGCTATCCAGGATTTTGTTACCAAAACCGGGATTCCTGTTTATACCGTTGCAGGGATAAGGGAGGTAATAGAGTATCTTTATCAGGAAAAGGTGCCCGTGATCATTGAAGGGAGCCCAAGGCCCATAGATAAACAGACAAAGGCAAGATTCGATGACTATTTAAGGATCTATGGGAACTAGGCTCTGCTGCAAGGTATGAGTTATCCGGCTATTGGTTTCCGTGTTTGATATCCCCGTTTAGAATTCAAGTAAAGAAGCCACGTCCTATGAACATGGCTTTGTTTGCACCCTATAAGGGTATATCGCCTCTAGGAGGCGATGGCTGTCTCTTGAAGACGATATCTTTTTAGAATTCCACTTGACTCTGCAGTGGTCAAATATTTGGGTTTTATGCCTCTGAACCCTTTGGAATCTGCACCTGACTTGGCAAAGCCCAAATATTTGGCCACTTCCTCAAAAGGTAGTAGATATCGTCTTGAAGAGATAGTCATTGCCGGATATATTTCCCTTTTCAGGTAAAGCCAATTTTCTCTGACCACGTTCAATAGCCGTGGTTTTCAAGTTGTAATAAAGTTGGGGCCTTTTACTAAGGACAACTAACGACAATCAACAGAATATGCCGGTATTTCCAAGGTATCTCAATTCATCCAGCCAGAGTTTTAACAGGTCCAGCCTGATCTTATTGTCTGTCTGAGGGGGCCTGCCTGTATTAAGAGTCGGGACAAGCCAATCCAAAACAGCGCGCACATCCTCAACAGTTACTACAACCCCGTCGGACTCCAGCATATGATCCCTGTATCTCAGGGTGGATCTTATAAGTGCAGAAAAAACCTCCCTAACAGCCTGGTTATTCTGTATAGAATCTTCGGCCATACTCGAAAATAGTTTGTATATATCACTCTCTTTCATTCGCCTATATCTCATCCGCCTTATTGTATTCCATACTCACATCTCCATTTCTATCGAGATTCCGGATCGGAAATGTCTGGAATATCACGCTTCAATCTCTGAAGGTCCAGATAGTCTTCAGGAGTATCTATATCCATATCATCATAATCTTCTTCCGGCTCCACAAGGCATACCTGATCAGGATATTTCAGAAACAGATCCCTGGCCCCCGTGTCACCCTTCAACTGACGGAGTTCACGGTATAATTTTCGCCCAAAGATGACCGGATGTGATCGTTTATTTCCTGTCTTAATCGCCCCTAACAGCAAGCCAGAGGAAAGGTATTGATGAAGAAGGCGATTAATAAGAGCCGAGGTGATATTAGGCATGTCTGCCAGGATCATCATACAGTTATCATAACTGTCTTCCACCTCTGATAATCCGGCGATAATGGAAGAACTGATTCCATCCATAAAATTCCTGTTTTCAATGATCCTGAGCCTTTTATCCTGGAGGGCGGTCTTTAATCCTTTTTTTATCTCTCCTGCCCTGGAACCAAGTACCAGTATGATAATATCCAGTTCAGAATTCAGGGCCTCTTTAAGGGCATGATCAAGAAGGCTCACTCCACCTATATGCAACAACTGCTTTGGACTTCCCATTCTTGTGGAAGCACCTGCTGCCAGGATGATACCGGCTACTTTCTCTTTGGAGCTTTTTTTCATCAATCTTTCTCGCCCCTTTGCTTGACCCGGGTAATCTTCAAAAACCATAAAAAGAGTGTTCTTATAAGAATCTGTTGGTGAATTTATTTGGAAGTAATTGCTGTCCAAAAAAATCGATGTTGGACAACAGCGAAAAACCGGTAAAAAAGGCAACTTATCAGAAAATTTGTATATTTTATGCGACATCTACTGTCAAGCGGTTTTATATTTCCAGAGGCGTGAATCAACCCCTGTGCCGGACCCGACATCCTTTAAGCATTTTTCACTTTTTATCTTTTAAATTGATATTTAATGATTTATTATAGAAAAATATGTTATAAGATTGCTTCCCGGATGGCTCATGACTACGGGCTGTCCATCATCCACAAAGGACCTCCCCCTGAATGGGTAAGGCAACATACAGGAGAAGTAAGATGGCAAATGAGAATAAAAATACCACCGTGGAGCAGGAAAAGTTAACATATTATAAAGCCCTGAATGACATAGGCAATCAGATACACTCAGCTCAAAATATCAACGAGATCCTTATTAACCTTACAGATCAAATCCTGAGTCTGTTTGATGCTGATCGGATCACCATCTATGTGGTGGACGGGAAAAAGAAAGAGGTCTATTCGCGGTTTAAGGCAGGGCCGAAATCTGAAGAGATCCGTGTACCCATTAAAAATAAAAGTATAGCCGGCTATACTGCCAACAATATGCAACTGACAAATATTGCCGATGCCTATGACAGGCATGAATTAAGTATGATAAACAAGGATCTCTATTTTGACAAGAGCTGGGACGAAAAATCCAACTATGTAACGAAACAGATCCTGACTGTCCCCATCTTTTTCAAAAAATATGTCATAGGTGTGCTCCAGCTTGTTAACAAAAAAAACGGCGACAGATTTACGGTGGAGGACCAACACTCGGCCTCAGAGATGTCAAAGGTCCTTGGTATCGCCTTTTTTAACCAAAAAAAGCTGTCCCAGAAGACTAAAAAACGCACCAAGTTTGACTACCTTTTAAACAACAATCTTATCACCCAGAAGGAACTTGACAGGGCCATCGCAATGGCCCGGGACCAGAAGACCTCGGTGGAATCCGTATTTATCAACGATCTAAAGGTGAAAAAGGCGGAGGTCGGCAGATCCATTGGTGAGTATTACAACTGTGAATATGTTTCATATGACAGCAGCTTCCCCATCCCCGGTGACCTCCTGGCAAAATTGAAACAGGTCTACCTTAAAAGCAACTTATGGGTCCCACTGGCCAGGGAAAACGGCAAGGTCAAGATCCTCATAGACGACCCACAGCGACTGGACAAGATTGACGGCGTCAAGTCCCTGATCCCGGCAGAGGAATACGAGTTCGCCGTGGGGCTGAGGGAGGATATCATACAGTTCCTGGACTATTTTTACGGGACACCCCAGGATCAGGATGACGGTTCCATTGATGATATCCTTGTCAAACTGGACACGGACGACGACGAGGATGCGGATGATGCCGTCGATATGTTGACCGAAAATGACAGCGCCATTGTCCAGCTCGTGAACAAGATAATTACTGACGGCTGTAAAAAGAACGCATCAGATATTCACGTTGAACCCTATCCGGGTAAACAGGGCGCCGAGATCAGATTCAGGATCGACGGGGCATGCACCAAATACCAGACCATCCCTTATCAATACAAGAAGGCCATTGTATCCAGAATAAAGATTATGTCTGATCTGGACATCTCCGAACGCAGAAAACCTCAGGACGGCAAGATAAAATTCAAGAAATATGCTCCCCTTGATATCGAACTCAGGGTGGCAACCGTCCCCACGGTAGGAGGGGAAGAGGACGTTGTCATGCGTATCCTTGCCGCCGGTGAGCCGATTTCACTTGAAGTGATGGGCATGAGCGAGAGAAACAATGATCTTCTGAATGTCTCAATCAACAAGCCCTATGGCATCTTTCTCGTTGTGGGGCCGACCGGAAGCGGAAAGACGACCACGCTTCATGCTGCGCTGCACGCCATCAACAGGCCTGAGACCAAGATCTGGACGGCCGAGGATCCGGTCGAGATCACGCAGAGGGGTCTGCGTCAGGTCCAGGTACAGCCAAAGATAGGTTTTGATTTTTCAGCAGCCATGCGTTCCTTCCTGAGGGCGGACCCGGATGTGATCATGGTCGGTGAGATGAGAGACCATGAGACCGCGTCCACCGGTATTGAGGCGTCTCTGACAGGCCATCTGGTCTTCAGTACCCTACATACAAACAGCGCGCCTGAGACTATCACAAGGCTTCTTGATATGGGGATGGATCCCTTTAATTTTGCTGACGCGCTTATTGCTGTTCTGGCCCAGCGTCTCATCAGGACCCTGTGCAAGGATTGCAAGGAGTCCTATCATCCGACCCAGGAGGAATATGACATCCATGTCAGGGCATATGACGGAGATTTTGATGCCTTGGGATTCCCCTATACCGATGACCTGACACTATACCGTGCCAATGGATGCGATAGATGCAATAACACTGGATATAGAGGGCGAACCGGAATCGTTGAACTTCTTGAAGCGACGGACGAAATGAAATCTCTTATCCAGAACAGGGCGCCGATGGAGAATCTTAGGGAACTGGCAATGAAGGATGGAATGACAACCCTTATGCAGGACGGTATCAGAAAGACCTTTCTTGGGCAGACTGACCTTCCGCAGGTCCGAAAGGTTTGTATAAAATAGGGCGTATTAAAAAAGGCGCGCGAGGCGGAACAGATGGACTTTTACGAAGTCGTTATTCTTAGATTCTGATAATCTCGCCGTATATATCTCTATCAATGGTTAAAAGGCCTATACTCCTTCGCCACAATGAGTATATCCCCCCGGAAAAAGAGCCTGGATTAAAATAATGGATCCCGTTTCTCCGATGATTTACAGCCCGGTGGCTGTGCCCGAAGACAAGGCAGTGTATCCTGTCAAAGGAAAATGTTACTCTCTTTTCAAGCCCCATGGGCAAACCCCATCCGTGGATCAACCCTATCCGAAAATTTCCTGCCGTTATGATCTCTCTTTCCGGAAGACGCTGCTTGACGTCTGATGTATCACTATTACCCGCAACAGCAATGACCTCTTTGCCATCAAATGCATCGAGCACCTTCATCGCGGTTAGATCACCCGCGTGAAGAATCAGATCCGCATCCTTGAAGTACTTCTCGACAATCTTTTCAAGGATATGGTTGGCCCCTTTCAGATGGGTGTCAGATATCACACCTATCTTCATCATATTCTCAATCCAGTTAAAACCTTTTCTTTATAGTTCTTTGCAGAAATTAGCACACAAAAGGAATTCAATTTTGAAAATTCAGGTTGCCCTTGATAAACCAACATTGCTTTATTGTAAGCATTTAGGGGCAGTGTCAGTCTCTTTCCAATCGTAATCCTGGGTTAATATGCCGTCCAATAAAAATCGATTTTGGACAAGAGTGATTTTAGGATATTAAGTGTCTAAAGTGCATAAATTGTTTCATTGTTGCATAGGTTTATAAAAGAATCCATATTTTATATTATTGAATTATTCTACATTTTATCATAAAAGAAATTTAATCTGTAAAAAAGTAGAAAAGATAGACTTGCGAGACATTGCACCATAACTAAGGATGGGAGAGCCCATGAAAAGATTTCTACTTATTTCCGTTACAACCGCAGCGTTATGTTTAACGAGTCAGATAAGCTGGGCATCAAAGGCATATGTGACGGATTCCTTTAGAATCAGCCTTCGTAGAGGACCCAGCATTGAAAACAAGATCCTTAAATTTCTACCTTCGGGTCAACCTGTAGAGATCTTGGAGTCTAAGGAAGGCTGGAGTCGTATTCAAGTCTTGGAACAGGATCAAGACAGCTCTAGTGGGTGGGTCCTGAGCCGATACCTGATTACGCGTCTTCCCTGGAAGGACCAGGCTATGGATTTAAGTCGAGGAACCGCTCGGCTCACCAAGGAACTTGGCCAGGTTAAGAAGAAATTGGACCAGAAAGTCCAACGCGAAAAGCAACTCTCCACTGAAGTGAAACAATATACAGAGGCCCTGAATAAATCGCGGTATGAATATGATACACTGAAAACAGAGGCTGCTGATTATCTGAAGCTGAAAGAGGCATATGAAACAGTCCAAAAAGACATTCAACAATTACTCAAGGAGAAAGAAGAATTAAGATCTTCCCAAACACGCAAATGGTTTGCAATAGGGGCTCTGGTTCTGCTCTGCGGATTGATTATCGGCCTGTTGGTGGGAAGACAGGAAAAGAAGCGAAAATCGTATTACTGATTAATGCCTGAATTTTGCATCTAGTATTGTAGCGAGGCGCCGAAAGCCTTGTGTTTAAAGCGAAGTTGGAGTGATTTTGACCCGCAGGCATATTATCCATATGGTGAGGATCAAAATCATGAATCCGGGAACCCACGCCGAA
>JAFDAM010000014.1 GCA_019313825.1 Deltaproteobacteria bacterium | reverse complement strand
ATTGCTCATTTCTGAAACTGGGAACCCGCTGCGAAGCAGTGGGACTAAGCATCCGAAGGGTGCGAAGAATTGGAAACTAAATAGTGACCATTTTTAGTTTCTGGATGGACACTAGCTAGGGTATAATGATACTCGGAGAGAGATCATCTTCCCTTTCTTCCGATTTTGCAATCTCTTCCGTCATCCCCATATAATAATCAATGCTGCGTTCTGTCAGGGCTTTCAGGAAAGGGTTGATTCTCAATGGTGAGTCTTTTTCATCCATGGAAGATGCGGCTAACAGGCACAGACGGGCATATTCCTCATCATCAAGCTTGTAAAAGAGATAGGCCATCTCTTCCAATGAATCTTTCATAAGCTGACGTTTTGAATAGGGATAGAGTTCGGCAATGGTCTTCTCCTTTATCTCGTTGATGCGGCTTGTCTTTTGTTCCTCAGAGACAAGGATCGGACTATCTTCCGCCTTTAAGATCTCACCCATCGTCGGCTCAATCCTCTCAGGATCAATGATCCATGTCTCCATTAACTCATGTCCCAGGAGCTTGTCGAGCTTAGAGTCGGTAAGGATCTCCTCAGAAATGCTTTGCGGTGGTATTAAATCATAAATAACCGGGTGATCGAGAAGAGAGAGATTATCCAGTATCCATGGCCTTAATCGGAGATATCCTTCGGATGATTCTCCCAGCCCCCCTTCGTCCTTCTTGTATGCTTTTTCAAGAATGGTGGCTGCATGAGAAAGGGACGCCTCGACGGCGTTACGGGATTGATCGAAAAAGAGGTCGTTGACCTCTTTAGCCTGTTTCTTGCTGTATTTGCCATATAAAAAATATACGATCCCCTCTTCATAGTTGACTGCTCCAATCCCAACGTCAACACCTTTCGGGATCTGAGGTATGATTATCAATACCCCTCGACTGCCTGTTCCATCGATGGGGCCAAGATATGCGGAAGGCTCAACGCTTTCGGGTGCCCTTAATATTGAAGGGATTGCTTTCCGGGATTCCATCTCAGGGACGGAGATCCCTCTCTGTCTAAGTCTGTAAATAGTCTTTTTAACAGCCTTCCGCACGTTTTTCTGGTCAAAGGCATCCCGGACTGCAAGTATCAGATCAATGGTTTCAGGATCAGAGGGAACCCGTTCCAACAGGGCCTGGGCAAACTGAGGGCTCGGTATCTGATCTTTTATATTGGTTAGGTCGGTGTCTTTAAGGTTTTCAAGAAAGGAATTTAAGAGGCCCTCTTCCTCTGGAGAGAACCAGGGCAAGACTTTTGTTTTTTTCTTTTTTACTTTTTTCCTTTTACCCACTATCAGGCGGCCCTTTTTCCCTCGATAATTACCTGATCTTCATACCCCGCCTCTTTTAGGTAGACGTTAATGGTCTCATCCGGAGCGGTATTCCACTCGCCCCCCACATAATCGGCCTTTATGGGCAACTCTCTGTCATTGTCTCCCCGATCCACCAGGATCGCCAGTTCAATCTTCTTGGGGCGGCCGAAATCGATCAGGGCATCCATCGCAGCCCGAACAGTTCTTCCGGTAAAGAGGACATCGTCCACAAGGATGATAGCCTTATCATCTATGGAAAAAGGTAGATCTGTCTTGCCGACAATTGGTGTGGGACCTATTCGTGTCCAATCGTCACGATAGAGTGTGATGTCCAGAACCCCTGTTGGCGGTTCAGGGGCATCCAACCCTGCTATGGCCTCTTGAAGCCGTTTTGCCAGGAAGGCCCCTCCAGTCCTTATCCCAACAAGAATAACGTCTTCCATGGAGCTGTTTTTCTTAACAACTTCTCTGGCTATTCTCTGGATGATGTCATCAATATCCTGACTTTTAAATATAATAGACATACTCGTACCGCTCATTAAGATCCTGCTTGAATAAAAAAATTGTATATGTATCATATTAATATATAAAAATCAAAGAAAAATCAGCAGTTTTTCTTGACTTAAAACAACCTTGGCCCTTATATATAATCGGTCGGAAACGATCAAAGGTTTATATATATTAAATACTATATTAAATCGAGATTTTTGATTTGGACTGTTTTGTTGCAAGTAAGTTATTGAATATTCTGTATATTTTATTGGGGCAAACGTTACTGTTCCACCTTTTCTTTTTGATATTCACCCTCTATTCCCCTGTTTTAATGGATTGTCCATGAAAAGAGATCCGATGCAAGCGATTAAAGATATAGATGAATTGAGTAAGAGACTCGGCTATAGATTCCAAAAGCCGGATCTTCTGGCAGAGGCCTTCCGGCACTCTTCCTATGTTAATGAGCGTGGAAATTTGGACCTTAGAGACAATGAGAGGCTTGAATTCCTTGGTGATGCCGTGCTTGATCTCGCAATAAGCCATATCTTTATGGACCTTTTCCTGGATGCAAAAGAGGGCGATCTGTCAAAGTACAGGGCGGCAGTAGTAAATGAAAAAGGCCTATGCCAGTTGGCCAAAGGGCTGGGATTGGGGGATTTTATACTCCTGGGCAGGGGGGAGGAACATACCCATGGCAGGAAAAAGCCTTCCATCCTTGCCAATACAATGGAGGCGCTGTTAGGCGCCGTGTACCTCGACGCTGGATTTGACAGGGCGCTATCGATTATTCGCGGATTGTTCCTTCCACTGCTTGACGATATTGACTCGGGGAATGTGAATAATGATCATAAAAGCATGCTCCAGGAATATACCCAGGATGCACACAAAATCCGACCTGAATATCGGTTGATAAAGGAGAGCGGTCCTGCTCACGATAAGACCTTCAGGGTGGTAATATACCTTAATGGGAAATTGATTGCCGAGGGAGATGGCAAGAGCAAAAAGGAGGCTGAACAGAAGGCCGCAAGGGAGGCATTCCATTGTCTGTCAGGAGAACCGAAAGACCTCTAATCGTCCCTATATTTATCCCAAATATGGGCTGCCCCCGTCGGTGTATCTTCTGTCAGCAGGAGAAGATAACCGCACAATCGAACCGGGCTGTAAACGGACGATATGTAAAAGAGACCATTGATCAGGCCATAAAGTCCCCCCGATTTGATTCCTGCAGGGAGAGGGAGGTTGCCTTTTATGGCGGAACTTTCACAAGTCTGTCCATTAACAGGATGACAGAGCTACTGGAGGCAGTGAATCCGTATTTAAGACAAGGATTTTTCGGGTCCATCAGGGTATCCACACGGCCGGATGAGATCGATGATAAACGACTTGATCTTATAAAGGGCTTCGGAGTTTCGACTGTTGAATTGGGCGTACAGTCCATGGATGATGAGGTCCTGAGACTTTCTCAGCGTGGACACACGGTCCGGGACACTTTTGAATCTGTTAATCTGTTGAAGCGGCACGGTTTCAAGGTGGGGATCCAGCTGATGCCTGGGCTGCCCGGGGACTCACAGGAGATATTTGATAGGACCATAGAGGAGGTCATAAGGCTTAGACCTGATATAGCGCGACTATACCCGGCTATTGTTATAAACGGGACAGAGTTGGCCAGATGGTATCATGACAAAAAGTATGAGCCCTTGACGCTTGAAGAGGCCATAAGGATATGTCAGGAGAGCTGTATTCGCCTGGAGAGCAAAGGAATACGAGTAATAAGGATAGGACTAATGTCCTCGCCTTCCCTGCTTCAGGAAGGTCAGATAGTAGCTGGTCCCTGGCACAAATCTTTCGGCTTCCTGGTTCGTTCGAGTATCCATCAAAAAATGATAGAGCCCTATCTTTTAAAACCGGGCCAGGCCTCAAAGATAGGTCTAAGGGCCCCCAGCAGAGAGGTCTCGGTAATAAGGGGTTATAAAAATCGCGGACTCCGTTTGATAGAGGCCAAAACCGGGGCAAAGATAGTGCATATCAAACCCGATGATTCCGTACCCTCAGGGCAGGTAAGGGTTGACGTAATTAATTTCGAATCTATCCGGCAATGACTATCTCTTCAAGACGATATCTACTACCTTTTGAGGAAGTGGCCAAATATTTGGGCTTTGCCAAGTCAGTTGCAGATTCCAAGGGATTCAGAGGCATAAAACCCAAATATTTGTCCACTGCAGAGTCAAGTGGAATCTTTAAAAAGATATCCTCTTGAAGAGACAGCCATCGCCTCCTGGGGTTGGTACACCCTTTTAGGTGCAAACAAAGCCAAGTCCTTCTCCCGCCAAATTTGGCGGGAATCTTCGAGGGGCGTGGATTCTTTACTAATCTTGAACCTTTGAACCCGTGAACGGTTACCATGGACCTAACAGATTCTGAAAAAGCAGATTATTTGTCCTGTTTCATAGCGATCATAGGCCCACCGAATGTGGGTAAATCCACGCTATTGAACCGATTATTGGGCACAAAGGTGGCTATTGTAAGCCCAAAGCCCCAGACCACCCGGAATCGCATACTCGGGATCTACCATGGGGAAGGTTATCAGATGGCCTTCATGGATACTCCCGGCATTCACAAGACCAGCACCCCTCTTCATAAAAGCATGGTGGCTTCTGCTCAGGAGGCCTTTTATGAGGTGGATATCATTATGGTCGTGATAGAGATGCCCCGTCCGGATGATCCCGAGATATCATTGATATTGAAAAATGTAAAAAAGACTAAAAAACCAACTCTCCTGATTATAAATAAGACCGATACAGGACCTAAAGAGAACCTATTGCCCATAATAGAGGCATACTGCCAACGATATCCTTTTGATGCAGTAATCCCCATATCTGCCTTAAAGGGAGATGGGACAGACAGGGTCATTGAAGAGCTCAAAGCAAGGCTTAGGCCGGGTCCGGAATTCTTTCCGAGAGATATGAAGACAGACCAGTCTGAGTCTTTTCTTGTATCCGAGATCATACGTGAAAAGATATACTTCCATACCAGACGCGAACTTCCCTATTCCTCTGCTGTGTCTGTGGAAAAAATAGAAGAGATCCCTGAGAAGGATCTCCTGTCCATCTATGCTCGTATTCACGTTGAGTCAGATTCTCAGAAGGCGATTATTATCGGCCATAAGGGGAAAATGATCAAGGCAATAGGAAGGGCTGCAAGACTGGACCTGGAAAAGATGTTCGGGACCCATATCTATCTGGACCTTGTGGCCCGGGTGGAGAAGAACTGGAGTAAGGATACAAAGGCCTTGCGGAGATTGGGTTATTAGATAAAAAAACCAACCTGGGTAATACAGGTTGGTTTTTTTCTTTAGGAGGAAGAAGTATTTTCTTTCTATTTGGTATCTAATATAGCAAAATCCTTGCCAAGACATTAATGTCCGCATCAAGTGCGCCTAACTACTTGAATTAGATTGATAATGTCATAATTTTCAGTTGCTCCCACTCTTTCTCTTTTCCCCTGAAAAGTACAATAATTTGTACTGAAAAAATTGCCATATATGCTTAAGTTGACGTAAACATCTTAATTTACTTGAATATTTCAGGTATAATTATTTTAACCCTTAAACCCGGATGTTGTACTTTTTCATCTTATGCTGGATGAGGCTCTTGGTTATACCGATCATTTCGGCAGCGTGGGCCTGGACATTATTACACCTGCTTAAGGCCCTTCTAATCAACTTTTCCTCAATCTGCTCCAGCGTCTTTTGTAATGGGGCGTTCGGAGGGATGAATCTATCCACATTCAGTTCTTCTTCCTTCCCTGATAGGTAGTCCGGCAGATCTTCCGGACTCATTGATCCACCGGGGTTCAAGACCACGGCCCTTTCAATGATATTTTCCAGTTCCCTGATATTGCCTGGCCAGCTATAATCATACAACGCCTTCCACGCTTCCGGGCTCAATTCGATCTTCTCTTTGCCTTCATATTCTCTATACTTATCAATGAAGTGATGGACCAGTAATTTGATGTCCTCGCTCCGTTCCATCAGAGGAGGTACTTCGATATGAATAACATTGAGCCGGTAAAAGAGATCCTCCCTGAACAGGCCGTTTGTGACATCCTCCTTGATATCTCTGTTAGAAGCGGATAATACCCTGACATCCACCTTGATGGTCCTGGTCCCTCCCACCCTTTCAAATTCCATCTCCTGGGTCACCCTGAGAAGCTTCACCTGGAGAGATGGCGGCATCTCTCCAACCTCATCGAGAAAGAGTGTTCCTCCATCTGCCAGTTCAAATCGTCCTTTTTTCATTGAGACCGCCCCTGTAAAGGCGCCCTTTTCATGACCGAACAGCTCACTTTCCAGAAGGGTCTCTGTTAAAGCACCGCAATTGATGGAAATAAAGGGCCTATCTTTCTTGTCGCTGTTATAATGAATGGCCTTTGCAATTAGCTCTTTTCCCGTGCCTGAAGGCCCGGTGATCAGTATGGATGCCTTCGACGAAGATACTTTTGTGATCAGATCATAGATCTTGAGCATGGGCTTGCTCTTGCCGATAATATTCCCGAACCGATATCGGTCTGAAAGGGCTTCATTTAGAAGCCGGTTCTCCTTTACAAGCCGATAATTTTCAAGGGCTTTTTTTACGGTCAGCTTTAATTCTTCATTCTGGAAGGGTTTGGTAATGTAATCATAGGCATGCTTTTTCATTGCCTCTACGGCCATCTCGATTGTCCCGTAAGCGGTCATCATGATGACCGGTAGTTCGGGTTTTATTCTCTTGGATTCTTCCAAAAGTTCCATCCCATTCATGCCGGGCATCTTCATGTCGGTAATCACCAGATCCAGATCTGACTCTCCGATCAAATTAAGGGCATCCCTGGCATTATCTGTCGTGACAGCCTCATAACCCTCCGGACCAAGAAGGGCTTCAAGGACAACCAGATAGTTTTTTTCATCATCTACTATCAAAATGGTTTCCATAGATGAACCCTCACCTCTATAATTTCATGGAATCAATCCCTGTCAATCCCTGGCTGTTTTGTCCGCCTTTGGCGTAGTGCAGTGGATCTTTATGTCTTTTGTGGCAATTGAATAGACACCATAGTTCCGGTGTCCTCTATGCTCTCTATACCTATTGACCCTTTATGGCCCTCTATGATCTTCTTGACAATGGAAAGCCCAAGGCCGCTTCCCTTTTCCTTGGTAGTGAAAAAGGGATTAAATATTTTTTTCATGTTTTCTTGACTGATTCCGCTTCCCGTATCTTCAATCTTTATCAGATAATATCCCTTATCTTCCTCTACCTTAACGTTGATGGAGCCGGCATTGTTCATGGATTGCATGGAATTAATAAAGATGTTCAGCAGGGCCCTGTAAAGAAGCTCCTGGTCTGCTTGAAGCTTTAATGATCTGCCGTTCAGGTTGTCGTTTACAATAATCCCCTGGTTTTCGAGTTCAGGACCCAGAAAAGAGATATTTTTCTGAAGAATCTCTTCCAGATAGCATTCCTGGAGATTAGGTTCCTGGGGTCGGGCAAAATCAAGAAATTCCGTTACAATCTCATTCAGTCGACTTGACTCTTCGGTGATCACACCAGAGAGTCGCTTCTGGGTCTCATCGGCATCCGGCATACCGCCCAATAGCTCGGCCGTACTCCGTATGATCCCCAGAGGGTTTTTGATCTCATGGGAGACCCCTGCCACCATCTCTCCAAGGGCAGCCAGACGTTCAGCAAGGTGTAACTGTTCCTCAAGTTCCCTCTGCTCTCTAGCCCTCTGCTCAATCAGTCTCTCCGCCTTGTGAACGATAAGGAGAAGCGCTAAAAATATCAACGTCATTATCAAGATAGAGAGACCGAATATAGTATACTGGAATCTTGCAATGGATTTATATTCCTCGGTCATGTCCTGTATTAATTCGAATACGGAAATAACAACCTCTTCAGCCTCCTTTCCTTCAGAGTGTAACAGCAGTTTGAAAGGAATATATGTCCTGAGCTTTTTCTCCCCCCCCTTTCCTTCCATATCGAGGTAGTAAAAATCATCCATCCCGGTTATCATCCCGGAGGAGTCTTCCCCATCGACAGCCTTTTGATATCCAAAGGTCTTATTCGCTTTTTTCCCTATCAGCCCCGGATCGGTGCTGTAGGCGATAAGCCCCTGCTTATGGTCATAGACATTGACAAGCTCTGCATTAAAGCCATGGGTCGTATTCTTAATAACTCGATCCATCAATTTCTGCTGTTCCTTTTCACTCAGCTTGATCCTCCCGTATTTATTCAAAGTGGGCTTGTAAAAATATTCATACACCTGGCGGCTTATATTTTCACCCAACAGAAGGGCATAATTCTCATAACTCTTCGTCAGGATGTCTTTGGCCTTCTGGGCGATAAAAACTGAGAAGGGAAAGCTGAAAATAATCAGGACAATAAAGCTGGCCAAGGCGAAATATTTCACCAGCCGAAACCGCTTGCCCTCAGATATGCTATTTTGTTGAAGTGCTGGTGTCATAGAAACCATCCTTCATGATACTAACCCTATCCCCTCAATATGTCAACTAATCCTGAGGTTAAGGTCAATTCATCTCAATTGGAAAATAACTTGTGCGTGATATCTTTGTCAGGACGATTAATGATGCCTTGATGGTGGATCAGGGGATGCATTTTAGTTTGACTGGGAAAGGCTATGCGTGTAATGATTCATAAAGAATTATGGATTTTGAAAAGCTCCCATACATGCTTTATGCTGACCCCGAAGGTCAAACCTATGATCATCCCTATTACCGGATGTCAGGGTTTTCCGGGTCTTCTCCCGCCGTAATCAACGATGAAGATCTAATCTTGATGTCTGAATACAGTAAGCTTTTTTTTATACCTGATTGCCCGCCCGTTGGACTTGATCCTTCGACAGGTGAGCACAGGATAATATCTGAGATCGAGGTTGATGGCGTGGCGACCAGGTGCTGTGCGGTTGCGGCCTTTTTAGAACCTGGACTGGTGCGGAGCCATCTCCCCGCAGTAGACTACAGATCAAAGTCATATACCCTGCCCATGTGGGGATATACTGCCGTGGGTTTTAAGAATGACAACTATCACGCCGCCGGGTTCAGGATTGAATACAACCATAGATGGGACCCGAGGAATTTTGATGACAGGAAACTGGTTCCCTCCATAGGGGAGTATCAAAAGGTGAATGAAAAAGGTCCTCTTGTTGAACACCTTATCAACTGTGCGACCAATAACCACTGCTTTGCGGCCAAAAACCTGTTTTTTAAAAGGTGGGAGGCGCCTCTTCCCATTAGCCAGGGGTGTAATGCCGACTGTCTCGGTTGCCTCTCTCTTCAACCTGATCAATCATGTGAATCGTCCCACCAAAGGATCTCCTTCAGACCGGAAAAAGAGGAGATAGTCTCACTGGCGTTAAGTCATCTGAATCATGCCCATGAGGCCATCGTGAGCTTTGGTCAGGGTTGTGAAGGAGAACCCCTTACAGAATACAGGCTCATAGCCGACAGTATCAGGGAGATCAGGAAGAAAACGGACAGGGGTACCATCAACCTGAATACAAACGGGAGTCAGCCTGAAAGGGTGCGTGAGATAGCTGAGAGCGGCCTGGATTCCATCCGTATCAGCCTGAACAGTGCGAGGCCCGAATACTACCATGCCTATTATCGCCCGAAAAGTTACGACTTCGAGGATGTGGTTGCCTCCATCTCCCTGTCAAGGGATCTGGGACTCTATACGATGATAAACTACCTTGTCTTCCCCGGGGTTACCGACCAGGATGAAGAGATAGAGGCATTGCGCACGCTTATACGGAGGACCGGGGTCAACTTTATACATCTGAAAAACCTCAATATTGATCCCCAGTTATATATAGAGAAGATGCCGGTCTCAGACTCAAAGACAGTGGGGATAAAGAGAATGGCGGCAATTCTCGAGGAGGAATTCCCTGAGATAG
The DNA here is from genome assembly GCA_019313825.1 of Deltaproteobacteria bacterium. Classification (GTDB taxonomy): domain Bacteria; phylum Desulfobacterota; class DSM-4660; order Desulfatiglandales; family HGW-15; genus JAFDAM01. The sequence goes on along the minus strand of JAFDAM010000014.1, from coordinate 27,960 downwards.
AGCTGGGTTATTTTAACAAGCCGGTGAGATGAATGTGATCCTCTGATATGCGACTGGGAAATTGGATAGGAGGCGTAAAAGATATGCGCTTAATGGAGGTAATGTCTGTCTCTTCAAGACTATATCTTTTTAGAATTCCACTTGACTCTGGCGTGGTCAAATATTTGGGTTTTATGCCTCTGAATCCTCTGGAATCTGCAATTGACTTGGCAAAGCCCAAATATTTGGCCACTTCCTAAAAAGGTAGTAGATATCGTCTTGAAGAGACAGGCATTGCCGGATGAATTTCACCTATGTATGAAGAGGTAGTTATCTCTTAACATGGTATAGTTGTCAGCTATCAGCCTGTTCCCGCTCCACTGCTCGGTAGCCGATATCCGTACGATAGTAAACGCCGTCCCAACTTATCTGCTTAGCCAATTCATAGGCCCTTTTCTGAGCTTTACTGACCGAAGTCCCTAAAGCAGTAGCGCACAACACCCGTCCACCACTTGTGACCACCTGGCCGTCATGAAGATCGGTGCCTGCATGGAAGACCTTGAAACCTTCATGCTCCTGTTCGGGCAGGCCGGAAATAATATAACCTTTTTTATAGCTTTTCGGATAGCCGCCGGCAGCCATTACCACGCCGAGCGCGGCACGTTCGTCCCATTCTACCTGGACCTTATCCAGACGCCCGTCCAGGGCTGCCAGACAGAGTTCGACCAGATCCGATCTGAGCCGCACTATAATGGGCTGGGTCTCCGGGTCTCCGCAACGACAATTGTATTCCAGTACCTTGGGCGTGCCGTCGGCCTGTATCATCAGTCCCGCATACAGGAACCCGGTGTATGGATGCCCTTCCACGGCCATGCCTTTGACAGTCGGTTCGATAACTTCCTTTATAGTCCGGTCGTAGATCTCCGGTGTTACTACCGGTGCGGGCGAATAGGCGCCCATACCGCCCGTGTTGGGCCCTGTGTCCCCGTTATTGATGGCCTTGTGATCCTGAGACGTCGCTAAAGGAAGTATATTCTTGCCATCGACCATGACGATAAAGCTGGCTTCTTCGCCTATCAGGCATTCTTCAACAACCACGCAATGCCCTGCTTCACCAAAGGCGTCCTGGGTAAGCATGCCCTCAACAGTGGCAATGGCCTCATCTTCGGAATGCGCAATGATCACGCCCTTGCCGGCAGCAAGGCCGTCTGCCTTGACAACAATGGGAGCGCCTTGATCCCGGATGTAAGCTATGGCAGTCTCAACTTCGGTAAAGGTCTTATACTCGGCAGTAGGAATATTGTGTCGAGCGAGAAAATCCTTGGCGAATGCCTTGGAACCTTCAAGTTGTGCCGCGCCCTGGGTTGGGCCGAAACATCTTAGTCCGGCCTGTTTGAATCGATCAGTAACACCCACAACCAGCGGGGCTTCCGGGCCTATGATAGTGAGTTCGATTGCTTCCTGCCCGGCGAAATTGACCAATGCGTCAATGTCGGTTGCGCTGATGTCGATATTCTCAATCCCGGGTTCCAGTGCAGTACCGGCGTTGCCCGGTGCCACGAATACCTTTTCAACCCGGCTTGATTGTGCCGCCTTCCAGGCAAGTGTATGTTCACGTCCGCCGCTTCCGATAACCAGTACTTTCATATGGCACCACCTCGACTTTATGAGAATTTTGGATTTGCCCTAATAAGGTGTTCGAGTATAGAAAAGAGGGGGTTTTGTGTCAAGGAAGGAACTACATCATCAATCCTTAAGCTCTTGTAGTCGTTGTTTATATAAAATCATCTCATAAATGCCCTCTCAAAAGGGGCAACCTATGATATCCGTTATTGTCTTCAATAGTAATTCCGTTCTATTCTCTATGTTCTTCTCCTTTTTCCATAATCTCTTTTATCTTTCTTTGTTCCCACTCTTCACCAAGGAATTTGCCTTTGAGGATAAAGACCTTTGAAGCAATTATATCAGATGTATGCGGGCTCTCGGTGTTGAAACCCTAAAGGGGCGCGACCGTATTGAAGGAGAAGGAAAATCTCTATATTTCTATGATTCCGATAATCATTTGTTCGAGTTGCACACCGGCACCTTGGAACAACGTCTTGAGATATATAGGGAGGCACCCGCAATTTAATCAGCCTTTGAACCAGACCGGCTTATAGCCGGTTTCGCCGGCACAAGCCATAACTGATCCAGAGCGTATGGTGTAATCCTTGACATTATATGCATGAAATGTTATTTTTATGCATATTAAATTCTGAGGAGGTCAAATATGAGAACAACACTTGATTTACCAGAAGATTTAATAAATGACGCTATGAAGGCCACTCACATTAAAACAAAAACCAAGGTTATTATCACAGCTTTAGAAGATTTAATAAGGAAATCAAAGATTGCTGAGTTAAAAGAATTTAAAGGTAAAGTAGATTTGGACATTGATATTGACACCATTAGAGGGCGTTAATGTCGATACTAGTCGATACATCCGTGTGGGTATCATATTTTAGGAGTGGGGAAAATTATAAAAAACTAGATTTTTTAATTGATGAAAATCTTATCGCAATTAATGATCTTATAGTTGCGGAATTAGTACCCTTTTTGAAAGTTCGAAACCAGAGGAAAATCATCAAATTACTTTTGAATATCAAAAAGTTAGATTTATCTATCAATTGGAGTGAAATTATCGACTATCAATTTAAATGTCTGAAAAATGGTTTGAATGGAATTGGCATTCCTGACCTAATAATTGCACAAAACGCGAAGCAAAATAATTGTGCAATATATTCATTGGATAACCATTATTGGCTGATAAAAGAATCCCTTAATCTCCAGATATTCAAATAAGCTCAGCCTCAGCCGAACCTCGGCTTTGAGAAGGATGCTCATTCCGCAATACTTCATTCGCACCTCCCGAGCTGGCGTTAGGAATAAAATGATTGGAATAATTTTTGACTTAGATGGAACACTAGTTGATTCTTACGATTTAGACGGGCAACTTTTTCGCAAAGCAGTATTGTCGGTGGTGGCCGTCGTCAAATTCCGCAAGTCGTGGCATGACTACCGCCACTCTACTTATGCTGGTATTCTAACTGAAATATTGACGGAATTAAACCTGCCTGTTCGCGATTATTATGATTCGGTTCGCCAACGTTTTGGGAAATTAATCAAAATACATCTTCAATCCGCTAATGGTTGCAAACCAATTCCCGGGGCCGCAAATCTTCTGAAAATCCTTCATCAAATCTCAAAAATACGAATAGGTATCGCTACCGGTGGTTGGAGTCATACCGCACGAATGAATCTCGAAGCAGCCGGCCTATCTGATCTAAATGTCCCAATGTCGTCATGTGATGATGCTCCTTCCCGAACGGAAATCATGCAGGTCTGTTCAAAGAGAATGAAATCCTCGTTTTCCGATTTCATCTATGTTGGTGATGCAGAATGGGATCTTCGTGCAGCGAATAAATTGGGCTGGCAATTTATCGGGGTTGGCACACGTCTGGAGGGTAAGTGCGATGTCTGGGTGCCGGATCTCCGTAACACAACACCATTCCTGGAATTATCAAGTACCTAATAAAAAATCAGTGAGCTCGTTAACTCACTACTGATTTTTATCATAATGCGGTAAGAATATAGGAGAAGCCCATTTGGAAATCAAATACATAACCTTGTGTGGGACGTTGCCTGTGGCTACGTTGCTGTTCCCCCAGCAGGTCAGCATGTCCAATGCGTTGAAAGAAAATGAAAAATATATTGGATAAATTGCAAGGCGGAGATCTGCGTTCCATCGGAAGGGCAGATGAAGTCGTATCCGATATTCAGAAAAATCCATCTCTCTTCAAGGAGGTGTTCGGAGGTCTATATAAACATGACCCTATAATAAGGATGCGTTCGGCTGATGTTATCGAAAAGGTTACAAAAGAAAATCCCGGCTTATTATCCGGTTACGAACAGAAAATAATTAATGAGCTATCGCAGATTAAACAGCAGGAGGTATGCTGGCATATAGCTTTAATCCTGCCAAGACTTCAATCTGCAGTTCAGCAGGAAGAAGAAATTGTCAAAATATTAAAGGGGTATCTTTCACATAAAAGTAAGATCGTAAATGTCAACGCAATGGAGGCACTCGTAGAACTGGCAGATAGGAATGATAATTTAAAACAGGATGTTGAACGTATTATTAAATCGAAAGTGGCAACTGGAAGCCCTGCTATCAAAGCAAGAGGAAAAAAATTGCTAAAAAGATTAAGTAACACATAACATGGAACTGCGCCGGATTAGGGCCTCTTCACGGCCCTCCCCGGTAAGTGCCGGAATTCTACAGTCAATAAAATAGTGTTATTCTGAGATGAAATGAATAAGCGTTTTTTTTCTATAATCCATAATGGCAATAACTACGAGGTTGCCACGGTACTTCGGGAAAGGGGCGAGGAACTGCTACTACTGCTCCACGGGCTCGGATGCTCTAAAGAGACATTTCGAGACATTTGGTTTCGCGAAGAATTAACTGATTATTCAATAATGTCATTGGATTTTATTGGTTTTGGTGAATCCACAAAATCAAATCAATTCTCATATCGTATGGAAGATCAAGCTACTCTGTGTGCTGAAGTTGTCAGGGAAATTTTACCTAAACAGATGCATATAATAGCACACAGCATGGGTGGGGCAATCGGTTTGCTCCTTCCACCTGATCTGCTCAATTCAACACTGACTTATGCAAATCTGGAAGGCAACCTTATAAGTGAAGATTGTGGTATAATTAGTCGAAAAACGATCAGTGTTCCATTTCAAGAATTTAGGGATGAACTGCTGCCGGATCTTAAAGCCCTTTCTATGACACTTGGTGAAGGGCGGTTATTCCTCGATTCTGCCCTGCCTTTGGGAATTTATAAGAGCTCAGATTCACTTGTAAAATGGTCGGAAAGCGGAGATCTGCTTTCACGCTTCCAACAATTACCTTGTAAAAAAGCCTATTTTTTTGGTGAAAAAAATAGCCGCTTGGATGTATTGAAACGACTTAATACCATTGGAAAAGTCATGATTGGCAAAAGCGGACATTTTATGATGAATGATAATCCTGATGAGTTTTACTCCCGTCTTACAACATTCTTGAATGTATCATAGAACCGGTATTGCGTTGGATACGGCTATTCATACATCAGGTCGGCGATCTGAGACACGTCTTCAACCTTTTCCAGATTCATGATTTTATCAACGGCCTTCTCGATCTTATCCTGCCCTATGGTAAATGAGGCGGCCCTCCTGAACCTGGCCTCGAATTCTTCCACTGTCATCCGGTTATTGGGATGTCCCGTTGGGAAAGGCACATCCTGATTAAGGACCCTTCCGTCTTTTGTCTTGACCTCAACCGATACCTCCGGATATCTCCCTTCCCGGAACTGGATAAACGCATCCACCAATGTCAGGGGGGAGCCCTCTGCCTTGACGCGGCTTGCAAAGTCAAGGATCTTCGGGTCCTTCATCCGCTCCGCCGTATACCAGTTCGGACCGGGTTCAGGTTCATGCATGAGCACCGAGATACAGTAAGGGATACTATACTCCGCGTCCATAATGCTCTCATAACCTTCCGGTTTGAAGCCCATACGGCGATCCACAGGGGGGCGAACAATAATCTCTTCCACGTCTTCAGGACCTACTCCATGCTCCCTCATGATTATGTCGATACCGTCCAGGTGCTGATTTATCCACATATTAGTGGGCCAATGCTTAAAATAGGTCTCCATTATCAGATACTCTTCTCCCAGGTTTCTGTTATACCACTCAGAGTCACACTTATCCGAGAAGGCTACCCAGTATCCGGCCATCTCCCCGTCTAGGAAGTTATGCATGGGAGAGATACCGCTCTCAGCTATGAGCGCCGCGGTTATGCCGTTCATGCAGTTCGTGCCGTACCTGTACTTACAGAGATCCGTCTTTGTCGCCTGTACCCTGGGAGTCGCGATATGGGTAAGTGCGCCGGCTATCCCGATAACGTTCTCCATCCGGTCGCTGTCCAGCTTCAGGAGCCTGGCCGCAGGTATAGCCGAGGCATAGATGTTCCAGCTTGTCAGGCCCCAACCCCTGTTACGGTAGTCATATTCCCTTGAGGGCTGCATGGCCATGGCAATGCGCTCGTAGAGCTCGTATCCGGCCACAATCGAACAGATGATTTCCTTTCCGGACGACTTGACCCGTTCCCCGACTGCAAGGGCGGCAGGGATTGCGCCCGCGGAAGGATGGCCTGTCCAGCTGCAATCCTCCCAGTCCAGCATGTCAGCCAGGGTCGCGTTGACAAAACCGGCCTGCACGCAAGGCGCCTTGCCCCCATATCCCAGGATGGTCGATTCATCTTTCTGACCTCCCATGGCCTTTGCAAGCTCCATTGCCCTCTTTCCCTGTTCTGTTGAGCAGCCTGCAAGTGCCGCGCCCAGAGTGTGCAGGACAAGCAGCTTTGCCTGTTCGATGACTTCATCGGGAAGGTCTTCATACTTTAGATTAACCGCATAATCTGCAAGATTCCTTGTTTTGACCATATCCTTTCCCCTCCTTTTTACATCTGCCCTTCAGCCAGGTAGTTGTTCAACTGCTCCGCAGTCAGACCCGAAATCCTCAGATTTTCAACGGTCTTTCCTTCCTTCATATAGTCGGTCTCATTTATCACCGAGGCCAGAATGACAAACGCGTTTGTCACGGGTGTAGGGATATTGAGCATCTCGCCCAGGGAGTTCATGAGAGCCTGCCCGACGGCGGCATCTTCGGTTATATACCTGTGCTTCATGCTCGTGGGACCGATAAGGTTCTGGAAGGCCTTTGATGACTGCGCCCTCTTTGCCCCTTCCGGTGTGGAGCGGACCGTGTAGCCCAGCGCGTCAAAGATCGCAACCTTCTCTTTAAAGACGGCCTCCACGCATCTCCTGACAGACGGTGTCACATATCCCTTGAACAGATAGAAGTCCCCGCCTGACTTCTCGATTGCGCCGGTGTTCAAGATTGAGCCCGGGACATGACCCAGGAGATTCGGGCTGTTCAGAGTAACCTCAAGCACATTTTTCGCCGGGACAACATCATAGACACCTTTCAATGCCTCTACGGCCCTTTCCGAATCCCTGGCAGGAAAGGCGGACATGTATCTATCGCCTCCTGAACGCGCAACCATTACCTCGGCGGGTCCGGTAAGCCTGCAGGGGTAATAGTTCCTCTCCAGTTCGCAAATAGTAACGTCATTTTTAACGCCCTTGTCTCTGAAGACATTGGCAAACACTAGTCCGCCGGCGTTCCCGGGCGCTATCATTATTGCCTGGCCGTCTTTTATATATGGGGCGCAGAGTTTCGCAATGGCTTCATGCCTCATCGCAGGCATGGCAACCATAATAATCTCGGCATCCCCCAGGGCCTCCTCAATATTAGTCGTAACCCTGGCTATCTTTGCATGACCCTGATTGACCATGCCCTTTATCTCAATACCTCCGCGTTCAAGGATCGGTTCAATACTCTCCTTGAGCCTCGGTACTTCAAACAGGCATATCTCATGGCCGGACAGTGTAAGATCAGCTGCCACCGCATGGCCTGTTCCACCTCCACCAAGCACCGCGATCTTTTTCATCTATGTCATTCCTTTCATTTGAATATGGAAAATTCCCGCTCTTGCGAGGATCAGAAACAGTTTTTATCAACCTGCCTGCCGGGAAAATATTTCGAGTGGCGCTTCCTGAATCTGCTCGGCAATATCCGCGGGGATTGCCATTGCGCCTATCATCTCGCCCATGTCATCAAGTTGCGCGCAAACAGCAGTGACTTCACCCCTGGCGACCTCTGTCCCGGGCTGGCCGTCTTCTATCTTTCTAAAGATAAAGGATCAGGAATAAGGTTATGTGCCTGTGTCCATTCTTGATAAGGGACAGATGGATGTCAAGTGTAATTGCGGGCTTCTGTTTCAACCGTGCATCAGATCAGCTATCTGAGAAATGTCTTCCACCTCTTCAAGATGCAGAATCCTGTCAATCGCCTTCTCAATCTGATCCTGCATCAAGGTAAATGAAGCGGCCCTTCTGAACCGGTCCTTGAACTCATCAATTGTCATTCGATTCTTGGGATGACCCTTGGGAAAGGGTATCTTCTGTAAGATCTTTCTCCCGTCCTTTGTTCTGACCTCAACAGATACCTCCGGATATCGACCGGCGCGGAACTCCAGGAACGCATCAATCATATTCATAAGAGGGCCTTCGGCTTTGACCTTTTCAGTAAGTTCAAGGATCTGCGGGTCTTTCAGTTTCTCTTCGGTATACCAGTTCGGACCTGGTTCGGGATCATGCATCAGTACTGCAATACAGTAAGGTATGCTGTACTCCGCGTCGAATATGCTCTCATATCCGTCTGGCTTATAGACCATTCGCCGATCCAATGTCGGTCGGACAATTATCTCATCTACGTCATCAGGCATAACCCCGTCCCTTTTCATGATGGTATCAATACAGTCCAAAGGCTGATTGATCCACATGTTTGTGGGCCAGTGTTTGAAATATGTCTCCATGATCAGGTATTTTTTCCCAAGGCCCCTGTTGTACCAATCCGGGTCACACTGATCCGAGAACGCCACCCAATAGCCGGCCATCTCCCCGTCCAGGAAGCCAGGGAAAGGAGAGATTCCGCTCTCAGCTATCAGCGTCGCGGTTATGCCGTTCATGCAGTTGGTGCCGTACCTGTACTTGTCAAAGTCGGTCCTTGACATTATCACCCTGGGAGTCGCGATATGGGTTAAGGCACCTGCTATTCCGATAACATCCTCCATCTGCCTGTTGTTCAGACCTAGAAGCCTGGCCGCGGGAATGGCGGATGCGTGGATGTTCCAGCTCGTCAGGCCCCAGCCCCTGTTACGGTAGTCGTATTCCCTCGAGGGCTGCATGGCCATGGCAATACGTTCATAGATCTCATATCCGGCCACCACCGAGGTGATAAAATCCTTCCCCGATGCATTGATCCGTTCCCCTACTGCCAGGGCCGTAGGGATTGCGGCTGCTGATGGGTGGCCTGTCCAGCTGCAGTCCTCCCAGTCCATGATGTCTGCCAGGGTACCGTTGGCAAAACCGGCATGCACGCATGACACCTTGCTTCCATCACCCAATATAGTGGCTTCTTCCTCGCCTCCCATGGCCTTTGCCAGGGCCATTACCCTCTTCCCCTGTGCTGTTGAGCATGCAGCCAGTGATACGCCCAGAGTATGTAATGTAAGGAGCTTTGCCTGTTCAATAACTTCTGAGGGCAGGTCTTCATATTTCAAATTCGAGGCGTAATCAGATAAAATTTTTGTTTTGCTCATATTCAATACCTTAAACAATTCATTTCATTTCGAACTTCCAATTTCGAACTTTAGTTCACTTTATTCACTATCATCCCTCCCATGCTCCGGCCACTGAAATATTAGCGCCAGTCACATATTCCGGGCTCTCCGTGACCAGCCATTTGACTGTCTCCCCGATCTCTTCAGGTTTTCCGATTCTACCTAAGGGCACCTGGCGACTCAGTTCCTCCTCAGTGCCATGGACGACTTCAAAAAGACCCGGAGAGATAGTGTTTACACGCACCCCAAAAGGGGCAAGACTCTGCGCGAGTGTCTTTGAAAGGATTGTGACCCCTGTCTTAGCGATGCCATATGCCGTAACTCTACCAATAGGCCTTACATTCTCGGAGCCGGCAAAGGAAAAATTGATGATATGCCCTTTAGAAGCACAGATATGCTCCCTGGCATAGTAGGTAACGTCGAAGTTGATATTCAGGTTCATATTTATGGCCTCTCTCCATCTCTCAGGTGTGAAACTCAGAATATCGCCAAAGTAGAAGGGGCCGATGATATTCACCAGGACATCAATCCTTCCGAACTTCTCCATAACAGCATCCGCCATATCTTTTGCCTGGCCGGGTTTTGTCAGGTCGCACTTGAGAAGTTCTACTTCAACGCCTGATCCCTGCGCGTCCTTTTCAACGGCCTGTGCTGCCGCGTCATTGCTGTAGTACTGAGCGGCGATGTTAAATCCCGCGGTAGCAAGGGATCTTGTCACGGCCTGACCGACCCCTGAATTTGCTCCGGTAATCAAAGCAACCTTTGTTTCCATATTCATTCCTCCTTTTATTTTAATAGTATCAGTGGCCATGACATACATGCCCATTTTCTGAGATATGCATATATATTGTCATCGCAAAAAAAATAAATATATCTTTATAAACGCATATGCCTGGTAAATCCTGGTTTTGATATTTTACCAATTACTGATCTTAATGGGAATTAAAAGAAAGATTTGATTAGATAAGCACTTGCTTGTTAGGGAGTCAGTATAGAAATAATAGGTTGGCATATCAACAATTAATATCCGATTTATTGTTCTGTATACTATACCAGGTTCTTCTTAAGAGATGTATGCGCCAGAATAATATTAATAAAGTGAAATTCTATTTACAGATTACGATGTTAAGTGCCTAAAGTTTGGGAACGATTTTAGACAAGAGAGGTCTTGAATATGTCATATAAAATGATGGAATATCCATTTATTTCGTTTTTTATTGTCAATTAGCCGTTTTTACGCTTTAATAGGATAAATCTCATTTTCTTCAAAGAGTTGGAACGGTTTTTAACCTTTATTCAGAGCGGCGGTTCCCTGTCTCGAATGCGTTTTGGGGGAGTTATGAAGGTTGCAGCAAGCGTAATTGCCATCTGTATGACACTTTTATTATTGGGGCCAGGTTGTTCAAATGAAGAACAGTCCATGTATTCTGAATATGAGCCCGGTGATGATAAAACTATTAAAAGGCCCATCCCGAAAACGGCCAAGGCCGTGCCACATGTTCCGGAAGCAAGACCTGCAAAAGAGACAAAAGATGTCGTCGGCATAAAAACCGCGGCTGTGGAGGAAAAGGAACCCAAGAGAGATGAGAAGAAGGTTGTCAAGGAGAGAAAAGAGGACGTAAGGGAAGAGAAGGGATATTATATTGTCAAAGAGGGTGAAAGCCTGTCGCGGATTGCGGGGCGAGAAGATGTATACGGAGACCCATTGAAATGGCCCATCCTTTATCGCCTTAACACTGGCAAGCTTGCCAAGATAGAGAAGGCGGATAATCCTCATGAGAAGGAGCTTTCAAAGGGGATGAAACTGAAACTGGTCTCGCCTGATGAGGTCAAGAAGAATCTAATGAAAAGATCTAATAATGTCTGGGTGGTAAATGTGTTGTCATCCACAACAAAGAGTAAAATAGTGCCCAATGTGATCAAGCTTATTAAGAATGGCTACCCGGCCTATATTACCCGCACCGAAGTGAAAGGGAAAGAGTGGATGAGGCTCCGGGTCGGATTCTACAAGGACAGGAAGAGTGCTAATACAGCGGGAACAGAGATAAAGAGAGTACTGAGTCTCGCTGATATCTGGGCCACTAAAGTGGGGAAAAACGAGTTTAGGGAGTGCGGCGGTTATTAATATAAAAGCGCGCCGTCCGTTGTTAATAGGAATCGTATTCATGGTATCTATAACGGACTGCAGAAAGCAAACAACAGGCCTATATGAAAGATAAAAAAATCATTGTTGGTGTTACAGGCGGTATTGCTGCTTACAAGGCGGCAGAACTGGTGCGCATCCTCGCAAGGGCGGGCGCCCATATACAGGTGGCCATGACAGCCAGTGCCACCAAATTCGTGGCCCCCCTGACCTTTGAGACTGTTTCAGGAAACAGGGTCGTGTGGGATATGTTCGACCGCGGGACCGCCCCCCTGGACCATATACAATTAGGGCAGGAGTCGGACCTGATAATAGTTGCCCCTGCCACGGCCAATTTTATCGCAAAGATGGCCCATGGTATTGCAGATGATTTTTTGTCCACCATGGTCCTTGCGGCCACGGCAAGGATACTGGTCTGTCCATCCATGAACAGCCAGATGTTTGTAAATCCGGTTGTTCAGGAAAATCTCAAGCGTATAGCCGGGATGGGGAGTGTTATAATGGAGCCGGGTGAGGGAGAGCTGGCCTGCCAAACCGAAGGCCCCGGCCGACTGCCGGAGCCTGAGGATATCGCGGAACAGGCGCGTATGCTGCTCTCGCAGCAGGATCTTTCCGGATTAAAGGTCCTTGTGACCTCCGGCGCGACCATAGAATCCATTGACCCGGTAAGATATATTACCAACAGGTCCACAGGCAAGATGGGCTATGCCCTTGCCAGGGCCGCAAGACTGAGGGGGGCATCAGTGACCCTTGTGAGCGGGCCAACAGCGCTGGAACCGCCTTATGGCGTGCAAGTCCGCGAGATAAAAACAGCAGAGGAGATGAAACAGGCGGTATTTGATAATCACACTGACTCTGATATCATTATTAAGGCAGCTGCCGTTTCCGATTACAGACCGCGTAACAGCGCGCAACAGAAGATCAAGAAAGGAGAAGAATCCTTGACACTTGATCTGGTGAGAAATCCCGATATCCTGGAAGAACTGGGAAAGGCCAAAACGGATTCCGGTTATACCCTGGTGGGATTTGCGGCCGAGACAGAAGAACTGCTGAAAAATGCCACTGAAAAACTCCGGAAGAAAAACCTGGACATTATAGTGGCAAACGATGTTTCACGGGAAGATGCCGGATTTGAGTCCGACACAAACCTTGTCAAGATCATATACAGGGATGGCTCAATAGAGGAATTACCCCTCATGACGAAAGATGATGTGGCCAATCATCTATTGGACAGGATTAAAGAATTACGGGAGGGAGGGTCATGAATCCGGAAGCAGAATTCAGGGAGATTATCGGTCAACTAAAGGATCTCATGGTCGCCAATAGGGAGATGGGACTTGATCCTCCTGCCCTCTCTGCATCGGCCCTCGATTATCTTCATGATAAGGGGGAGGTTTCACATCTAAGTCCTCTTGATGATTTGAGAAGATCTGTCGAGGGTTGCAAGAGGTGTAAACTGTGGAACAGCAGGACCAGATTGGTCTTTGGTGAGGGGGCTCCACATTCCAGGCTGGTCTTTGTGGGCGAGGGTCCGGGACGCGAGGAGGATCTTGCAGGAAGGCCTTTTGTGGGTGAGGCCGGAAAACTCCTGACCAGGATCATAGAGAAGGGCATGGGACTGAAGAGGGAAGAGGTCTATATCTGTAATGTTGTGAAGTGCCGGCCTCCCAATAACCGAGATCCTGAGCGAGATGAGATCGAGACATGTATCCCCTTTTTAAAACAGCAAATTAAAATAATCAGGCCGGAGGTCATCTGTACCCTTGGGCGAATAGCCGGACAGCAACTGCTCGGGAGGGATTTTAAGATCACGCGGGAAAGGGGGGTGTGGCATTCGTTTATGGATATTCCTGTAATGCCCACCTTTCATCCTGCCTATATCTTGAGGAATCCGTCCAGGGAGCGAGAGCTGAAAGGCCAGGTATGGAAAGATGTTCAGAAGATCATGGTACGTTTGGGACTGGAGGTAAATAGAAATGGTTAGGTATTCAGCAAAGGCTTTAATCCACTCTGTTATGTTAATCCTTTTAGGCCTATGCACGCTGTCTTTTTGCACACCTCAAAAGGTCCTGGCAGACAATGAGGTGATGATCATAGAGTTGGAAGGTGCCATCAGCCCGGGAACTGCCACATTTATGTCAAGAGGAATTAAAGAGGCTGAGGCACAGGGGGCTGTTCTGGCTGTTATACAACTGGATACGCCTGGCGGGCTGGCTTCCTCCATGCGCTCAATGGTAAAGGCCATAATGAACTCCAGGATCCCTATTGTGGTGTATGTCGCCCCCAAAGGGGCGGGGGCCGCCTCTGCCGGTGTCATGGTGACTGTTTCAGCCCATGTCGCTGCCATGGCGCCAGGCACGAACATCGGTGCCGCCCATCCCGTGTCAGTAGGAGGTAAGGATATACAGAAGACCATGTCCGAGAAAGTGGTCAATGACATGGCATCCTATGGCCGGGGAATTGCACAGGATAAAGGGAAAAACGCGGAATGGGTTGAGAGGGCCATACGTGAGAGCGTGTCAATTACGGCGGATGAGGCGCTCAATATCAATGTCATCGATCTTGTGGCAAAGGACATTGATGAACTCCTCCGGCTCCTGGACGGCAGAGAGGTGGAGCTTACGTCAGGCAAGATCACCATCAAGACCTCAGACCTGAAAAAGATATTTTACAAACCCGGATTCCGGGATAAAGTACTCAAGACCATCAGTGATCCGAATATCGCATATATCCTTATGATGATCGGCTTTGCAGGGCTCTATTTTGAACTGTCTCATCCCGGGGCCATCTTCCCCGGAGTGGTAGGGGCGATCTCACTTATCCTTGCTTTTTTCTCGTTTCAGACTCTCCCGGTCAATTATGCCGGTCTTATACTTATTATCCTGGCTATAATACTTTTTCTCGCCGAGATCAAGGTCACCAGTTACGGGATACTTTCCATTGGCGGACTCGTCTCTCTCACGCTGGGCTCCATAATGCTTTTTGAGGATATACAGGTCTCTCTAAGATTAATGGCGCCCACCATAGTCCTGATGGCAGGATTCTTTATCCTGGTCTCAACCCTTGCCTTCCGCGCATACAGTTCTGAACCGAAAGGCGGGATAGAAGGCCTGATAGGAGAGGTCGGGTTGGTCAAGGAGGGTATCGACCCTGAAGGTTTGATATTTGTCCATGGCGAATTATGGAGGGCTATCTCAAAGGAAAAGATCGAACCCGGGGAAAAGGTGGAAGTAGCGGGTGCCCAGGGTTTGATCTTAAAGGTCAAAAAGGTCGTTGATAGAGAATACTAACTGTTTGTGCTTTTTTACTCAATAGGAAAGGGGGGTAACATGTTTTATATTCTGGCAATTATCTTAATTATCTTTTTTTTGTCCGCGGCAATCAAGGTCCTGAGAGAGTACGAGCGCGGTGTTATCTTCAGGCTGGGTCGTGTGATCAAGACCAAGGGGCCGGGATTGATTATTCTTATCCCGATCATTGATAAGATGGTCAAGGTGAGTCTTCGTCTTGTGGCCATGGATGTCCCTTCCCAGGATGTGATTACGCGGGATAATGTGTCTATAAAGGTGAACGCGGTCGTATACTTCAGGGTCATGGAGCCAACAAATGCAATTATCGAGGTGGAGAACTACCTCTTTGCCACCTCACAGCTGGCCCAGACCACCCTGAGGAGCGTATGCGGCCAAGTGGAGCTGGATGAACTCCTGTCAGAGAGGGAGAAGATAAACACCCAGCTGCAAAGTATCCTTGACAAACACACTGATCCGTGGGGGATAAAGGTCACCACCGTTGAGGTGAAGCATATAGACCTTCCCCAGGAGATGCAGCGGGCCATGGCCAAACAGGCTGAGGCCGAGAGGGAGAGACGGGCCAAGATTATAAACGCAGAAGGGGAATACCAGGCTGCAAACCGTTTGACAGAAGCTGCGGGTATTATATCAAAGCACCCTGAGGCCTTGCAGTTGAGGTACCTCCAGACCTTGAGGGAGATATCGGCGGAGAATAATTCCACTACCCTGTTCCCCATACCGATAGATCTCTTTAAGATCTTTGCAAAGAAAGAGTAGGTCACAAGGAGCCTGCCTCTCAAGCGTCTAAGTGTTGTGGATTCAGGGCCCCGTAATTGTATCCGGGACAGGGATCAACATCCGATCTGTTAGGTTTAATGCCTGAATCTTGCATGAAATCGGCTTGAGAATCACATATACTCCTCAGACTCTTGTTATTAGGGCGTTTGCAAGCCTTGACAGATAACATAGCTTTAACCAACTGGGTTATGAAGACCCTCTTAATGAACTGTTCATGCCAGACCAATAAAGCTTTATATATAGTCTTCTGAAAGGCCAGTAAAATAAAGGTTCTCAGAGTACCGAGAATTTTAAGTTTTTTTAACTAGTTGATAAAACTATAAAATTATCCCGTGTAAAAAATTTCTTGCACGAGATTTAATTAAAATTGTGCAAAATTGAGGTAATAACGCTTTAGTTTTTATTATGTCAAAAAGGAGTGTGAAATTATTATGGAAGAAGAGACCAAAACAAAAGAAGAGGTTGAGCAAGAGAGCGACAAGAAAGAACATAAGTCTTTTAACGAGATGACGGTTAAAGAGCTGAGGGAGATAGCTCGCAATATACCGGATGTTAGCGGTGTCCATTCCATGAAAAAGGAACAACTGCTTGAGATCGCAAAAGAGAGTGCAGGGAAGAAGGCTGAAGAGCCGAAGGCAGAGGAGAAAGAGCCGCCGGTAAAGGCTGGAGAGCCAAAGGCAGAGGAGAAAGAACCGGAAGTAGTGGAGGAACTAGAGGAGAAAAAGAAGGGTGTTGAAGAGGAAAAAGAGAAGACGTTAAAGAAGATGACGTCCATAGAATTGAGGGATGTGGCCCGTAAAATCCCCGGCGTTACCGGCGCTACCGCCATGAAAAAAGAGCAATTAATAGCCGTTATTAAAGAGGCCAGGGGAATTAAGGACGAGAAACCGGTAGAGAAGAAGAAAAAGGTTGTCTCCAAACGCGTTGATACTGTTAAGGAACTGAAACAGAAGGTTGTCCAGTTCAAGAAGGAGAAAAAGGCCGCTCTCCTTGCAAGAGACAGGAAAAAGGTTGATATCCTGCGCCGCCGAATTAACCGCCTGAAAAAGAGGGCCAGGAAGGTGGCTCAGGCCTAATAGGGATCATGTATTGAAAGCAGGCCTGTCAGGATTCGTGATCCTGGGCCTGCTTTATTTTTACATGTCTCTTTGCTTTCCTTTGTGGTTAAATAGAATCTGTGTAACTGCTTAGCTTTTTTCAGATGATTGGGGGCTTAACAATCTCTTTACATCCCCGAGCCCCCGATGTTCAACCAATTTTTCAAAACGCTAAACTGCTACAAATCTGAAAGATATGGATAAAGAGAATAGAACTGATAATATAGAGATGAAGACTGTGGCCATTATACCCGCTGCCGGTGCCGGGGTGCGTATGGGTGCTGATCGGGCCAAGCAGTTTATGGGTCTCAATGGCCGGCCCCTTCTATCCCTGACCCTGGAGAGATTCCAGGCATGCGCGGCTGTCGACAGCATCATCCTAGTTGTCCCTCCTGACGATATTGATTATTGCAGGAGAGAGATCGTCGACAGATACCGCCTAAACAAGGTGGAGAAGATAGTGGCAGGGGGAGAGAGACGCCAGGACTCGGTCAGGTTTGGGATCGAGGCTGCTGAAGGTGAATGCGGGCTGGTTGTAATCCATGATGGCGCCCGACCTCTCATTGAACCATACCTGATTGAAAAGGCAGTGGCTGCTGCCAGGAAAGAACGGGCTGTTATTACAGCAATGCCTGCCAAGGAGACAGTCAAAGAGATTGACAGAGAGGGTTATGTTATAAAGACCTATGACCGGAAGCAGGTCTGGCTGGTACAGACACCTCAGGTTTTCAGGTACGAGGATATCCTGTCGGCCCACCAGCAGGCCCTATCAGAAGGCTGGGAGGAGATGACGGATGACGCCCTGCTGGTAGAAAAAATGGGGATACCTGTAAAGGTCATACCCGGATCAGAGAATAATATCAAGGTCACCACCCCTCATGACAGGGAACTTGTTCGTTTCCTGTTGAATGGGAAATAGGCTCCTCATAAGAATCTGCGGGTTAAGATATGTTACTGAGAATCGGAACAAGAGGAAGCAAGCTGGCCATTACACAGAGCGAGTGGATCAAAGGGAGAATAGAGGCCGGACATCCTGACATTGAAGTAGACCTTGTCAGGATAAAGACAAAGGGCGACAAAATCCTTGATTCTCCCCTGAGCAAGATTGGCGGAAAAGGCATTTTTGTCAAGGAGATCGAAGCGGCGCTACTTAAAAAAGAAGTGGACCTGGCCGTACACAGCATAAAAGATGTGCCGGCCCAACTGCCGGAGGGGCTTTGTCTCCCGATATTTCCCGAGAGAGAAGATCCCAGCGACGCCTTTATCTCCATGGATTATAAGACCTTTGATGACTTGCCTAGGGGGTCATCTGTGGGAACCGGCAGCCTGAGGCGCTCCGCGCAATTGCTTCATATGAGACCGGATATTAATGTGGTTTCATTAAGGGGAAATGTGGACACCCGCCTTAAGAGATTGGAATCAGGCGATCTTCAGGGCATTATACTGGCTGTTGCCGGGTTAAAGAGACTCGGGCTTTCCGACCGAATAAGCCAGATCCTTTCTAATGATGACTTTTTACCCGCAATTGGCCAGGGAGCGCTTGGCCTGGAACTGAGGCAGGATGATGACATGGTTCACAATATGCTTCGTTTTTTGAACCATGATGCAACAGAGGTGTCTGTCAAGGCGGAAAGGGCTTTTTTAAAGGAACTGGCAGGGGGATGCCAGGTCCCGGTTGCGGCGCATGGCCGTTTAGACGGAGATCGACTTATTCTCCGTGGTATGGTGGCGGAACTGGATGGAAGCCGGGAAATAAGGGATGAAATCAACGGGCAAAGGGAGAATCCCGAAGAAATAGGCGTTACCCTCGCAAAACGTCTTCTTGCATCGGGCGCGGATGAGATCCTTGCGCGCTTCTATGGGAAACCGTGAAAAGCAGCAAAGACGAGAATAAGGGATAAAGAGTGGCAGGAGATAAACAAGGCAAAGTCTATCTTGTGGGAGCAGGTCCTGGTGATCCGGGTCTGTTGACCATCAAGGCGAGGGAGTGCCTTAGACACGCGGATGTCATTGTCTATGATAATCTGGCAAATCAAAGTTTTCTTGATTATGCGGATGAAAAAGCGGAACTGATCTATGCCGGCAAAAAGGGCGGTTGCCATGCCATGAGCCAGCACGAGATAGACAGGACCATTAAGGACAAGGCCATGGCTGGCCTTATGGTGGTAAGACTCAAGGGAGGGGATCCATTCATTTTCGGACGCGGCGGGGAAGAGGCCCGGGAACTTGCAGAGGCAGGCATCCCCTTTGATGTGGTGCCGGGGGTCACATCTGCCATAGCCGTACCTGCATATGCCGGTATCCCTTTGACACATCGTGACTACACCTCCACTGTCACTTTTGTCACAGGTCACGAAGACCCCACAAAAGATAGCTCTAATATCGACTGGGACAGACTGGCAAATGGCCCGGGGACCCTGGTTTTTCTGATGGGTGTAGGTAATCTGAGCCGGATTGCCGATTCCCTTATCAAATATGGCCGATCTCCCAAGACTCCGGCAGCCGTTATCCAGAGAGGAACCGTGTCCGCGCAGAGGACAATCACCGGGGAGCTTCGGGATATCGCAGAAAAGGCACAGACGGAAGATATAAGGCCTCCTGCCGTAATCGTGGTGGGAGATGTCGTTAATCTGAGAAAGGAGCTCAACTGGTTTGAGAAAAGCCCGCTTTTTGGCAAGAGGATCATGGTCACGCGTGCCAGAGAGCAGGCAAGCGACTTTCTGGCTGGTCTGTCTGAACTGGGCGCAGAATGTATCGAGTTTCCAACCATAGAGATAATTCCTCCCATAAGCTGGAAGGGTCTTGATGAGGCGATCCGTTCCATGGAGAGATACCAGTGGGTCCTGTTTACCAGCGTGAATGGGGTAAAATTCTTTTTCCAGAGAGTGGAAGTCATTGGGAAAGATGCCCGTGATCTCAAGGGAATAAAGATAGGGGCAATAGGCCCAAAAACGGCACAGGCTCTTCATGAGAGGGGGATCAGACCTGATCTGGTCCCGGATGAATACAAGGCAGAGGCCGTGGTGGAATTATTTAAAAACCAAAAAGAAAAGGCCCTGCGGGTCTTATTGCCAAGGGCGGCTAGGGCGCGTGAAGTACTTCCCGAAGAACTGGAAAAGATGGGTGCTCAAGTAAATGTGGTAGAGGCATATAGAACGGTAAAACCGGACAACAATAAAGATATGATAAGAGAGATGCTGGAAAAGGGGGAGATACATATGGTCACCTTTACCAGTTCCTCCACGGTTACGAACTTTGTGGAGATGTTTGAGTCGGACAGTCAAGGTCTAGGCAAATGGATGGCTGACATTGCCGTGGCCTGCATCGGCCCTGTCACGGCCCGTACAGCCGAAGAGAACGGATTAAAAGTCAGTCTTATGCCTCAGGAATATACGATCGAGGCACTAACCAGCGCCATTGTCCAGTATTTTTTATCTCAATAATTCTGGAAAGACTCTGGTCGAATCCATGATAAAAGGCGCAGCTTGATAATAGAGACCCAACACGGAGGAATCAGGAATGGCTGATGTCATCGATTATAAGAACTACGGTGATGATTCGCCATACTCATTATCCCGAATTAATAAAGATCAAAAAAGTTTAAGCTGTGCGTTGATTTAACAAATAATGCTTGCAAGCCGGGCTCTCTAAATTGTAGAAATATATCATGTTAACAGAATAACAGGGATTCATATTAATACTAAAGGATATTACAATGACCGCGATAACTATGATCTCTCTCCCGAATATCGCCTCTGTGGGTACAGTCTTTGGAAGTGATATCATGCATATGGTTCTTAATGCCAGCCTGACGGTTAAGTTTGTGCTCCTGATTCTGGCCCTTTTTTCCATCATATCATGGGCAATTATCTTTACGAAATGGAAGCTGTTCCGGCAGGCAAAACAGGAAACAGCTTATTTCCTTGACCTTTTCTGGGAGACCAGGGAATTTGCCCGAATTTACAAAGAATGTAATGAACTGATATTCAGCCCTGTTGCCCAGCTTTTCAGATCCGGCTATTCTGAACTCCTGCGAATGCAAAAGATCCAGGCCTCTACCTCTTCATCAGATACGGATCCGACAATAAACGGCTTATCTGATTATGTGGAAAGGTCTCTGAAAAGGACGACACTCCGTCAGAGCAGTAAATTGGAACAGGCGTTATCCTTTCTGGCCACAACGGGTAATACCGCGCCTTTTATAGGTCTTTTCGGCACAGTCTGGGGGATCATGGAAGCTTTCAGGGGAATAGGCTTGAAGGGTTCGGCCAGTCTGGCAGTTGTCGCCCCTGGGATCTCAGAGGCGCTTATCGCAACGGCGGCCGGCTTGGCCGCGGCTATTCCGGCTGTGGTGGCATTTAACTATTTTAATAACAGGGCAATGGAAATGAGGGCCGAAATGGACACATTTAGAGCGGATTTTTTAGCCATGGTAGAGAGACAGGTCATTAAAAAAAGCATGCTTGGGAAAGAGGGCTGAATTCTTACTGAGGTGAAAAAATCTGATGATAAATGGCCGGGACAACAACAAACGATTTATGTCGGACATCAATGTCACTCCTTTTGTGGATGTGATGCTCGTGTTATTGATCATCTTTATGGTGACGGCTCCCATGATGATGCAGGGCGTGGAAGTCAACCTCCCCCAGACCACGACCAAGAGTATCAAGACCCGGGAAGACCCCCTGATCTTAACTGTGAATAAGAAAAGGGAGATCTTTTTGGAAAAGCACAGTATGAGGCTGGAAGACCTGGAGACAAAGCTGAAAAGTATCTTTAAATACCGAAGGGATAAAGAAGTCCTTTTAAAGGCAGACAGAGAGGTCCCGTATGGTTTTGTAATCAAGGTGATTGCCAGAGTCAAAAGGGCCGGGATCGATAAGTTGGGTATGATCACCGAGCCGGTCGATTAAGAAAGAAGTGTCCAAAGTTAAGGGCTGAAAAAGACTCATAATCCATGCTGTTCCACATTAACTTTTGGCTCTTCAGGCTTTTAGCTCGCTTTAGGTGCTTATATTATGGCAGCAACACTGGTCATAGGGAACTCTGATAATTTGTTGGGGATAAGATGGAAGTCCATGTTTATACTCTCCGTTGTTTTTCATCTTGCCGTCTTTATTATCATCCTTTTTGTTCCCGGAACCATGCCCACCCGGTATATTAAGGGCGTTGTGTATGAGGTCAATCTCGTGGATATGCCTACTGCGGGAGATCTGAAACAGCAGGGTGTCACGACCGCAAGGACCAATAATGTAAAGACTATCGCCAAGAGGGATTCTCAGGCCAGGCGAATCCCGGGCCGGAAAGATGTGAAAAAGCCGCTTGTTATTGCCAAAAGGACAGTTAAAAAGAAGAGTTCTTCGATCAAAAAACCAAAGGTCTCTTCTGCTCAATTGATTGACCAGGCCATATCCAAGATAGAAAAAAAGGTTCAATCCGGCGAGAACCATATTGATAAGGCCATCTCAAGACTGGAAAGCAAAGTTAGCGGGAGCTCCGGAACAGGCTCCAAAGGAGGGAGGTCCCTTATCGGGATCCCCATGCGGATCTACCAGATAGAGGTGGAAAGCTGGATAAAAAGCAACTGGTCCTATCCCGTCGCTGTGCAGGACACGAAAACTCCCGAAGCGATCGTGGTTGTGACAGCAAAAAATGACGGAACAATCTTGAAGTGCAGGTTTAAAAAGCGTTCTAATGATACTGTTTTTGACCAATCTGTCTTAAAGGCGATAGAGAAGTCTGATCCTTTACCACCTTTCCCAGAAGGCTACAAAAGAAGCTATGATGAATTCGAGATCAAGTTCAACCTCAAAGACCTGGAAGGTCATTAATCTAATCTGCTGGACCGGGTTTCTGTTAATAATTCAGGTTATCTTGCCGAAACAGGGATTCGGCAAGATCTATATCGACATCAATGCACCTTCCATCCAGAAGATCAATATCGCTATTCCGGATTTCAAGAATTTTTCTGCCAATAAAGAACACCCGGAGTTGTCCGCGGCAATGCCCAAGGTAATATCCAATGACCTTGATCTCAGCGGCTTTTTCACTACGATGGATAAAGAGGCATTCCTGGATGAGGACGGGCCCTTTCTGACCGCTCAAAATATCCGTTTCAAGAACTGGTCGGTTATCGGTGCGGACCTCCTTTTGAAATGTGGATACACATGTATTGGCCGGAGTGTTGAGGTGGAGATGAGGCTGTACGATGTCTTCCGGGGTCGTCTGATAATAGGTAGAAGGGTCCTGGGCAAGATAGAGACCTACAGGTCTCTTATGCATAGAATAGGAAATGAGATTATTATGGCCTTAACAGGTCATCAAGGGATCTTTCTTACCAGGCTGGCCTTTGTCGGCACATCTACCGGTAATAAAGAGATCTATATCTGCGACTATGACGGTCATAATGTCAAGCAGATCACCTCTGACCGAAGTATTGCCATGTTCCCTAGATGGTCTCCCCTGGGGGATAAGATTCTCTATAATTCCTATAAGGACGGGGGACCGATGCTCTATTTAAAAGAGTTCTCCAGGGGCGGGGTCAAGAGGATTTCGGGCAGAAAGGGACTGAATATCGGGGCATGCTGGGCCTCTGACGGCAAGAAGCTGGCTTTAACTCTCAGCTATCGAGGCAATCCCGATATATACTCGGTTGATCTGGAAGGAAAAATAATCGAACAGTTCACAAATCACTGGGGGATAGATGTTTCACCCTCTTATTCTCCGGATGGCACCAAAATCGCGTTTGTCTCTGACAGATCGGGATTGCCCCAGATCTATATCAGGGATCTGAACCTGAAAAGGGAAGAGAGGCTGACTTTTGAGGGGAAATACAACACATCTCCTGCCTGGTCCAAAATGAATCGAATCGCCTTTTCACAGATGAGCGGTAACCGCGTGGATATCTCCACAATAAATCCTGATGGAAGCAATCTGAGGAGACTTACCGAAGATCAGGGTAAAAACGAAGATCCCTGCTGGTCTCCTGATGGAAGGTATATCGTTTTCAGTTCAAACAGGGCAGGCGGATACCACCTGTATATCATGAACGCGAACGGACAAAATCAGAGAAGGATAACTTTCTCAAAGGGAGAACAGACTTCTCCCTCCTGGTCGTCATATTAATTATTTAAAAATAATCATTTCCTCATGAAACTGATAATGTACACACTTTTAAGCTTTACCAATTGTTGGGACATTAAGTCACTTTATGAAGACTGAAAAAAAATTGCTTTAAAGATATCTAAATTCTTGAAATATTAATTATAAGATGGTAAAAGTATGGCGATTGCTGTTTAACCGTAAACTCTATAAATTTTAATTTAAAATAAACTTATAATATCAGGAGGTAAAATGGGCATGAGAAAAAAAATTATGACTATCTTAATAGCTGTGGCCTTTACCTGTTCAGTGCTTTTTCTGATGACTTCATGTGCAAAGAAACAGATTGCAGGAGAGGAAGGTATCACTGCCCCTGCCGCCCCTGCCGCCCCTGCCACCCCTTCCGCTAAACCGGGGATAGAGGAAAAAGTAAGTGATGCTGATGCTGATAGAAGGGCGAGAGAAGCGGCAAAAGCGGCCGCACAGGCAAAGCTCAAGAAAGAGATCCAGACGTTTGAATCGGGAAATATCTACTTTGATTATGACAGATCAGAATTGAAACCGAAGGCGCAGGATGTCCTCACAAAAAAAGCGAACTGGCTTAAGAAAAATGGCCGGTATTCTGTTCGGATAGAGGGTCATTGTGATGAGAGGGGCACCAATGAGTATAACCTGGCGCTTGGTGAGAGAAGAGCCAATGCTGCCAAGAAATTCCTACAGG
Source organism: Deltaproteobacteria bacterium (assembly GCA_019313825.1). Taxonomy (GTDB): domain Bacteria; phylum Desulfobacterota; class DSM-4660; order Desulfatiglandales; family HGW-15; genus JAFDAM01. The sequence goes on along the minus strand of JAFDAM010000014.1, from coordinate 3,494 downwards.
CCCTTGGTATATCCGGCAACAGGCTCACAACCAGGAGCTATGGGGAAGAGAAGCCTGCCGCTTATGGTCACGACGAGAGTGCCTGGTCAAAAAACAGACGCGATGAGTTTAAACTGATTAAGTGATCTATGAACACAGTGGGTATTGCCTCTGGGATGCATTCATTCCCCTGAGCCGGGCGATCCCTCTGGTGAGAAAGTATGCCAACCCTCTCCATTGGTCATAATTTTACAAAGGCCGTATCCGATGGGATGGCGCTTCACCTGAAAGGCGGTGAAAGGACATGAGGGCGGAAGGATAGGGGAGGGTTGAAAGGTCTGGATTAATAGATATGTTCTATCTGCCCTTAAGCCGAATAGGGGCGATCTTATGTGATAGATTATGAATAATGGTAGAAATAAAAAGAGCGTTTTTAGATTAGGATGGGTTATCATTTTTTCCGCTTTTTTCCTTGCTTCTTGTGTTTACGATAAGGAGTTTGCGTATCTTAACGACCAGATTATATCTCTTAACAATAGAGTTACGAAACTTCAGGAATCGATTGATTCAAAGCAGGAAGCGATTGATTCAAAGATAGACGCAACCAACTTTAAATCCATCAGCTCAAACCAGGCTGAAATGAGAGTAGAGCTTGATCAACTGAAGGATACTATCCAGGGGATATCCGGGCGTGTTGAGGATAATGAGCATTTGATCAAGCGTACGGTTGAAAGAGATCTGAAGGATCAAGATGCCGTTCGGGCGGAGCTGGTTGAACTGGCACTGCTCGGCCCGAAGGTGAAAGAACTGGAGATTCTGGTCAAGCTACAATACGAATACCTCGATCTTGAGCCTTCCGGTATGGCGGAGGATCAGAAAGGAGATATAAAGGCGGTCGAACAAGAGGGCGCGGAACCGGACCATGTGGTTCCCGGTGAAGAGACAAAATCAAGAGAATTGGAGTTATATGATCGTTCTCTTGCACTTTTCAGGGAAGGGCAATTCGAGCAGGCCGTCGACGGCTTTAAAAGTTTCTTGAATCAATACCCAAAATCAGATCGTGCGGACAACGGCCAGTTCTGGATAGGGGAGTGCTTAATGGCCCTGAAGCAGTATGAACAGGCCATTCTGGCTTACCAGGAGGTCATAAAAAAGTACCCAAAGGGGAACAAGGTGCCTAACGCGATGCTTCGTCAGGCTGTGGCCTTTTTAAAGATCAATGACACGATCAGTTCCAAGTTGCTTTTACAAAAGGTCATCAAACAATACCCTAAATCCAGCGAAGCCAAGCTTGCGAAAACAAAGTTAAAGACAATAAAATAATATCCGGATAAGGTGCAACACGCATCTATGTAAAACCAATCCCAGATATCCCGCCTGATACAAGTGAAACATCACATTTCTCCAAAATACTCAATCTCCGCATCGCTGACAACCAATGAACATACCATTATGGCCGTACTCGCGGCTATTGTGGGACTGGTTGGAGGTTTCGGTGCGATAGGTTTTCGCTATCTTATAGATATCTTTCAATCTATCGCTTACGGGGCATCAGGCAATCTGCTAAGACTGATTCAGGGAGTCCCATGGCAAGCCAGGCTGGCAGTACCGGCTCTTGGTGGTTTAGTAGTTGGTCTCCTGGTATATTTCCTCGCCCGGGAGGCCAAAGGGCACGGTGTCCCGGAGGTTATGGAGGCGGTTGTCCTCAGAAGCGGGATAATCAGGAAACGGGTCGTTATTGTGAAGTCACTGGCTTCCGCCATCTCCATAGGCGCTGGTGGCTCTGTTGGCAGGGAGGGGCCGATTGTCCAGATAGGCTCTGCCATCGGATCGACCATTGGGCAGCTGTTCAGGGTTTCTGTTGATCGCATCAGGACCCTTGTGGGATGTGGCGCTGCTGCGGGTATCGCAGCTACCTTCAACGCACCCATAGCCGGTTCAATGTTTGCCCTTGAGATAATCCTAGGTGATTTCGGCCTTGCCACGTTTAGCCCGATTGTCATTTCAGCCGTTGTAGCCACTGCTGTCTCTCGCCACTTATTAGGGGATACTCCTGCATTTATCGTCACTGCCTATGAACTGGTCAGCGCATGGGAACTGCCGCTCTATATTGTCCTGGGTTTTTTCTGTGCCCTAGTGGCAGTCACTTTTACAAAGCTGCTTTATCGGACTGAAGATTTTTTTAATGGCCTGAAATTCCCGGAATATCTCAAGGCTGTCCCGGGGGGCTTGATACTGGGTGCCATGGGAATCCTTTATCCCCATATCCTGGGTGTAGGGTATCCCGCGATGGATCTGGCCCTGATTCAGGAGTTATCCCTATGGACAATGCTCTTCTTGATCGCGTTTAAGATCATGGCCACATCCATTACCATAGGGTCCGGGGGGTCAGGCGGTGTTTTTGCGCCTTCGCTTTTTCTGGGCTGTATGGCCGGAGGGTTTTTCGGGACAATAGTCCACAGCCTTTTCCCTGGCGTGACCGCCTCTCCAGGGGCATACAGCATTGTCGGTATGGGGGCTGTAGTGAGCGGAACCACACATGGACCGTTAACCGCGATACTGATCCTCTTTGAGATGACCGGTGACTATAAGATAATTCTCCCCCTTATGAGCGCCTGCATTATAAGCGCCCTGGCAAGCAGGCATCTGTTCAAGGACTCTATCTATACCTTGAAACTGGCAAGGAGGGGAGTGAATATCAGGGCAGGAAAAGAGGTCAATGTCTTAAGGTCCATTTATGTAAGAGATGTGATGAATCCCGAAGTAGAGACTATGGAGGAAAGCCTGAGCCTCGGCAGATTGGCTGAAAAGATGTCCCTGAGCAAGCATAACAGCTTTCCCGTTGTGAACGAAGAGGGTACACTTACAGGTATCATCTCATTTTTTGATTATCGTGATATAATCTTTGATGTGAACCTTAAGGATCTGGTGGTCGCAAAAGACCTCGCTACGGAGGAAGTGGTCACAGTATCAAGTGACGACAATCTCTATGATGCCTTTGAGAAGATAAGCCGGAAGGACTTTTCCATCCTCCCTGTCGTCTCACCGGATGACCCGACTCGTTTGTTGGGTGTCGTTACACGCAGGGATATGATAGGCGCCTATAGTAAGGCGGTTATAAAAAGATCCGTGCTTTTTAAATAGCATCCATCCAGAAACAGGTGTTTTGGGTATAGACACTAAATAAGGCCCCGCATTCGAGACGGTTATGGACTGCATCTCTTACAGGGACTGAAACCTTCCCAATAGGCCTCTCGATGGTTTTCAAACCTCACTATGTTTTTGGGCAGTATTTTCCCTGCAAAAGGGCATCCTGGTCTATGGAAGCAATAGGATTTTCCGCTGCCGATATAATATTTCTCGTGGTTTATTGGGTCCCTTTGCCAGATTCCAAGCTTTTTTGACCAGCGTCAACTATTATTTCCCTTCAGCGACAATTAAAATTCCCGGTTTCCCATTACCTTCAAAGTTAGCTTCTTCCAGGAGCAGGTGAGACGGAGGGAGCCCGTAGGGCG
>JAFDAM010000070.1 GCA_019313825.1 Deltaproteobacteria bacterium | reverse complement strand
AGGGAAACCTCCTTTTTCCTAAAAATTTAAACTTTCCGGTTTCCTTATGCTTTTACAATATTTTCAAAACCTTACAAACCCTTTCCACCCTAACTGCGAGGTTTGTGGGTTATAATCAAGGAATAAACATGAATATTCGTGAAGAAAAGGAATCTGATATCAATAAAATATGGAATTAAGTAAGAATATGAAGTCCCTGATGAAGCATTTATGGTATTAGAACTGCAATAAAGGCTCATTAAAAGGTCATTATTTTAAATAGGAATAATATGGAGGTGGGATCAATGATAAAAAAGGCTAACTGCATGTTCTGTCACCGTAATTGTGGAATGCTCGTAGAGGTTGAAGATGGAAAGTTAACAAAAGTGAGGCCAAATCCCGAGCAGAAGATAACCAGAGGCGCCATATGTATCAAAGCCACTGCCGCTATTGAACACCATTATCACCCTGATCGACTTAACTTCCCCCTGAAGAGGGTCGGAGAAAGGGGTGAAGGAAAGTGGGAACGAATTAATTGGGAGCAGGCCCTGGAAGAGATCGCGGATAAATTGAGCGTAATAAGAGAAGCGGACGGCGCCGAGTCGGTTGCTCTTGGCAGGGGTACGTACAGGACGGATTTTTGGGCCTTATCGAGATTTCAACACCTTTTTGGAACCCCCAATATGTATACCCCGGGCCAGATCTGCTTTTGTAACACTTGGTCTATCCATACGGCTATTTATGGCGCTTGCGCCATAGCCAAGTCCGTCATGCCGGGGACTCCACCCCAATGCCTGGTAGTATGGGGATTGAATCCGGCAGAATCCTATCCCCCCACATGGAAAAGCATGCTTGGCCTGAAGAAAAAAGGTACCAAGATAATAACCATTGATCCCAGGAGGACTCCTCCTGCTGAAGCGGCTGATATGTGGCTTCAGATAAGACCACAGACTGATGGCGCGCTGGCGCTGGCATGGCTTAATGTGATTATAAATGAAGGATTGTATGACAAGGATTTTGTCGACAACTGGACTTATGGTTTTGACAAGCTAAAAAAACGGGTTCAGGAATATCCACCGGATAGGGTAGCCGAGATCTGTTGGATTCCGGCGGATCAGATAGTTGAATCAGCGAGGATGTATGCCACAAGTAAACCCGCGATTATATCCTGCGGCGTAAAGCTCGACCAGATAGGAAAAAACTCGACTCATACCATACAGTCCCAGTGTATCCTTAGGGCCATAACCGGAAATCTGGATGTGGAGGGAGGAGAACCCTTTGGCCGTACCGGTGACATTACAAAAGCCATAGATGAAATCCAAATGGAACTTCATGAAAAGCTGTCCGCCGAACAGCGGCGGAAGCAGATAGGTGCTGATAAATTTAAGCTTTTCACCTGGCCCGGATACGAAATGATATGCGGGCCCAGTGAAGGCATACCCCATGCGTCGCCGCCAACCGTAAACCTGTCATGCGCCGCTCATGAGCCTTCGGTCTGGAGGGCTATACTAAGCGGAGAACCATACCCGATAAAGGCCCTGATCATTCAGGCAAATAACCCCATGGTGCAGAGCACCAACACCAACCTGGTTTATGACGCTTTAAGGGCATTGGATATGCTCGTGGTTATGGATTACTTTATGACTCCCACCGGAATGTTGGCGGATTATATACTTCCAGCCACCGGCTGGCTTGAAAGGCCGGTAGTTACAGGTATTGACGGAACAAAAAACTTTATTATCGCAGGTGAGAGAGCGGTGAAACCGGAGTTTGAGCGACGCGATGATTTTCAGCTCTGGCGAGGGCTTGGCTTGAGACTGGGCCAGGAGGAGTACTGGCCCTGGGAGACACTTGAAGACTGTTTTGACTATAGACTGGAACCTATGGGCTATACCCTCAAGGAGCTTGCTGATGATAACGGGATCCTGGGACCCCGAGAGTATAAGAAATATGAAAAGTATGGATTTGCCACACCTGAGAGAAAGGTTGAGCTATATTCGACAATCTTTGAGAAGCTGGGCTATGACCCCTTACCATCTTACGAGGAGGCGCCTGAGACACCGGTCAGCGCGCCGGAGCTGGCCAAAGAATACCCGCTTATTCTCACGACGGGTGGAAGGATAAAGTACTTTTATCATTCTGAATTCAGGCAGGTCCAATCCATGCGCAAGATGCATCCGGACCCAATACTTCAGATACATCCTGATACTGCCGAAAGTCTGAAAATAGCGAATAAAGACTGGGTATATGTTGAAACACGTTTTGGAAGGGTCAAATTTGAAGCGGAACTCTTTGACGGCATTGATCCGAGAGTGGTTCATGCCGAGCATAGCTGGTGGTTCCCTGAGAAAAATGCCGAAGAGCCCTCCTTGCACGGGGTATGGGAGTCGAATGTAAATGTGCTTATTAATGATGACCCGGATCACTGTGATCCCATATGCGGAGGTTGGCCCCATATGGGGTTATGCAAGGTTTACCCTGTTGTTGCATAAAATTTTTGTCAAAATTCAATACCCCTGATCCTGTTTCTCTTCTTAAGTCCTGAATAAGGGAGAATATCGACGGACAACTTCAGAACATACGGAATGACGCCCTATAACCTGGCTGTCCTTCACGGCGGTCCGGGAGTGGCAGGAGAGATGGCTCAGGTAGCGAGGGAACTGGCATCCGATTTGGGTGTTCTGGAACCACTTCAGACAGCAATATCGGTTGAGGGACAAATCAATGAACTGAAAGTCGTCCTGGAGGAAAAAGCCGACCTTCCCGTGACCTTGATCGGCTTTTCCTGGGGAGCATGGCTCAGCTTCCTTTTCGCTGCCAATTATCCTTCAATCGTAAAAAAACTGATACTAGTAGGTAGTGGTCCCTATGAAGAGAGATATGCCGCAAAAATTCAGGATACCCGGTTTGGTCGTCTCAGCGAGGAGGAGAGAGTGGAAGTCAAGGCTCTTCTTAAAGTCATGGATAATCCCGTGGTAAAAGACAAGGAAACGACATTTTCCCGGTTTGGAGCATTGTTTTCAAAGGCCGATGCCTATGATCCCGTAACGTGGGAATCTGAAGAGGTCGATTATCAGGTTGATATCTTCCAACGCGTGTGGGCAGAGGCCGCGGAAATGAGGAGGAGCGGGGAACTTCTGGAACTGGGAAAGCGCATTGAATGTCCTGTAGTTGCAATACATGGTGACCACGATCCCCATCCTGCTGAAGGGGTTCAAAAGTCCCTGTCTGACATTCTGGTGGATTTTCGGTTTGTGCTGCTTAAGAACTGTGGGCACAAGCCGTGGATTGAACGACAGGCCAAGGACAAGTTCTATGATATTCTCAAAGAAGAACTGCGATAGAAAAAGGCAACAGGGTTAATAAATTTGATTCCACATAAGAATCTATAGGTATAGTTTGATTAAGGAGAAGGGTTATGGAGTCTTTTCTGAGTGACTGGCGGGAGGCCTTCATCATTTCAGGCAGTTAAGGAATGGGGGACCCCCTGGCTCCGATCCGCAGGGTCGGAGAACAGGGAGGGGGGAGGCTTCACCCGTCCTTAACTGTTTGAAATGACCAGGCCGGGAGATTCGGAATCGAAGAAAAGATACCATAACCCGTATTCTCATAATAAAACAATAATTACTGTTCCTTAAGTATTACTTTCAAATAAATTTACCCACAGATTCTTATGAGGAACCATAAAAAGTAAGGAGGAGTAATTATGGGAAAGATGTTTGTCCCTACGGTAGTGATGCTTTCATTGGCCATAGTTTTGGTGATTTTCGTCCATTTCCGTCAACCCGCACAGCTTGTCCCCTCACTCAAGAATGGTGGATTCTTGCTGTTGCAAATGCTTCCTGTTTTAATTTTTGCCTTTATAGTCGTTGGCCTGATTCCAGCCGTAATACCCAGGGAGGCTATCTCGAGGTGGATTGGCGAGGGCGCAGGGTGGAAAGGAATAATGATAGGCTCTGTCGCAGGTGGGCTGATACCCGGTCCTCCCTATGCCGTTTTCCCGTTCGTTGCCGGAATCTATAAACAGGGCGCCGGAATAGGCCCCATGGTAGCGCTCCTCACCAGTTGGGCAACCTGGCAATTGACCAGAATACCCCTGGCTGTTGCCCTGCTGGGACCTAAACTGACCATAATATGGATTGCCTCAATCATAATTTTCATCCCTATAGTGGGTTTTATTGCCTCATTATTTGGAAGGATTTAGAAACATGAGAGGCCGGGAGATTACAATGGCAAAAAATAAACCCAAGACAACCATCATTATAATAGCTCTGACCGGCTTTGACATGGAAGAGGATCGTGATGTATGCATTCAGGCAGGTATGAATGATTATATTTCAAAGCCTATCAATCCTGAAGAACTCATTGACACCCTTGAAGGGTATCTCTCTAGTTTAGAATAACACCCCAGCCCTAAGTGAGAATTAGGTTTTACATCTCGAATTGTGAATTAATAGTCTGACTTTTACTTTCGCTGGGCAATCTATTTGATTTAATCTTTTTATAAACATCAAAAATGGAAAAAATGATTTGGGCAATCCTAATCCTGCTTGCTATAGTCATCTCGGTCCTTGGCTACCGGCACTACCTTTCCATAACCCTCACCTCAGGTGATAAGGTTCTTGCTTCGCCAAATTTTGTTGGTAACAAATTTGTAAATAGTGTTCCAAATAAAAAATACACTTTCAAAGAAATTGTGGGGATGATTTTCAAAAAAGGGCAAAAGGACCGAAAACCGTATAATCCTTTGCCGGTTGTAAAATTGGAAAAAAGCGAATTCGGGAATCCGCCTGCAGAGAAATTGCAGTTTGTATGGCTCGGGCATTCCAGCGTTCTTCTGGAATTTGAAGGGAAACGATTTTTATTTGATCCGGTTTTTGCCGAGAGAGCCGGGCCAATGCTTTCAGGGCCCAAACGTTTTCACCCCATCCCGATAAAGGTTGCGGACTTACAGGCTTTGGACTCGGTTATTATCTCACACGACCACTATGACCATTTAGACAAAAATGTCATCCTGCACTTGGCTAAACAAGGGCTTTCATTTTATGTGCCCCTGGGAGTCGACAGGCACTTGATAAAATGGGGCATCGACAAATCGAAAATTTTGGCATTTGACTGGTGGGATGAGGCACAGATCGGAGACATCAAAATCGTATCGACCCCGGCGCGACACTTCTCCGGCCGGATTTTACTGGACAAGGACTTTACTTTTTGGTGCTCGTGGGTATTACATGGTCGCGTTAGCAGAGTTTATTTCAGTGGCGATTCAGGCATGTTTCCAGGATTTGCTGAAATAGGTGAGAGGTATGGCCCCTTTGACTTGTCCTTTATGAAAATAGGAGCTTATGGTGAGGAATGGCCTGATATCCATCTGACCCCGGAAGAGGCAGTAACAGCGCAAGCGCATATTCGCGGTAAGCTTTTTGTGCCGGTACATTGGGGTACATTTAATTTGGCTCATCACAGTTGGTACGAGCCGGCTGATCGGATGGTCGAGGCGGCCGCGGCAGCGAAAATCGAAATAGTCACTCCACGAATAGGAGAGATAGTAAACCTGTCTGATCATCAGAATTCTTTTTGGTGGCAGGAGCTGAAATGATATCACACTGGGCTGACTGTGGTAAAATATGAATTGGGGAAAATCAGTTCTGCTCAAGGGCCTTGTGAAAAGTTATCTCAGGCCATTTCTCCATGACGAATTCAAGCTCCCAGGGTGTAGGCGCCAGGTAGGTCAGGTTCTCCTCTGCATCCAGGAACATGTATCGCATCTTCTCATCCTTAAACTTACCAAACCGCCTCTTATCATCACATTCGATCCAGCGGGCAGTTCCGTAGCCGACGGGCTCATACTCGGCATCCACCCAGTATTCGTTCTTCAGCCTGGCCACGGTCACGTCAAACTGAAGGACTCCGACGGCTCCAAGAATATAATCACTCCCGTTGACCGGCCGGAAGACCTGGATCGCCCCTTCCTCCGCCAGCTGGGACAGCCCCTTTTGGAGCTGTTTGACCTTTAAGGGGTCCTTCAGTCTCACGCGGCGGAAGTGTTCGGGTGCGAAGTTCGGTATTCCCGTGAACTTGAGGGGCTCTTTTTCAGTGAATGTGTCCCCGATCTTGATTGTGCCGTGATTATGGATGCCGATAATATCTCCGGGGAAGGCCTCTTCCACATTCGCCCGATTCTTGGCCATAAAGATAGTTGCGTTGGAAAGCGCCAGCTCTTTTCCGATCCTGTGATGCAGGACCTTCATCCCCCGTTTAAAGCGGCCCGAACATATCCGGAAGAACGCGATACGGTCCCTGTGGGCCGGGTTCATGTTGGCCTGTATCTTGAACACAAAACCGCTGAACGGCTCCTCGTAGGGAGAGACCTCCCTGGAGACGGCGGTCCTTGGGCCGGGAGCCGGGGCCATCTCCACAAAGGCGTCGAGCAGCTCCCGGACACCGAAGTTGTTTATGGCGCTGCCAAAGAAGACCGGTGTCTGGTTGCCCTTCAGATATTGCTCAAGCTCAAAGGGATTTGCCGCGCCCTCGATCAGCTCCACATCCTCGCGCAGTGCATTGGCCTGATCACCCAGGATCTCATCCAGCCCGGGATCTGAGAGGTCATGAAAGACGATTCCCTCATTGTTTCGGGTCTCCTGTCCGGGAGTGAAGAGATGCAGCTCTTTCCTGTACAGGTTATATACCCCTTTAAATCCCTTACCCTTGCCGATCGGCCAGGATAGAGGCGCGCATTCGATCTGGAGCCTGTCCTCAATATCACTGATCAGGTCAAGCGGCTCCATCCCCTCCCGATCCAGCTTATTGATGAACGTTATAATGGGAGTATTGCGCATCCGGCATACCTCCATCAGTTTTTCTGTCCGGGTCTCCACCCCTTTGGAGCTGTCAATCACCATCAATGCGCTGTCCACCGAGGTGAGGACCCGGTATGTGTCTTCCGAGAAGTCCTGGTGGCCCGGGGTATCGAGCAGATTGATCTCATAATCCTTGTAGCTGAACTTCATTACCGAAGTGGTAACGGAGATGCCGCGATCCCTTTCAATGGCCATCCAGTCGCTGGTGGCGTGGCGTGCGGCCTTGCGGGCCTTTACAGCCCCGGCCAGCTGTATGGCCCCGCCAAAGAGAAGCAGCTTCTCGGTGAGTGTGGTCTTTCCTGCGTCAGGGTGGCTGATGATACCGAAAGTGCGGCGTCGATCAACCTCTTTCTTATGTTTCTTATTCATGTTTACAACCCTTATCCAGTCCTGTGAGCCTAAAAAAAACGGACCGAATCAGGCCCGTTTAATGGTCTTGATGCTGTTTAAATAAAAATTTTAAAGAATTAGACATTATAAAATAGATTTTGAATTATAAATGTCAACAGGAAAACGTATCCTTTTTTATCTGTTTTGTTGAAAACAAAGATATCGGTATTTGAAAATGTAATTTGATGATCTTTTATTTTATTTGCCTGTTGATCCATTTGGCCAGGGCCGGCAGTTCCCGACTTTTCCATTCCTGTGATACTCGAATCTTTATGAAAATCGAAAATATTGTATCCATGGTCGCAACAGCCTTTTCTATCAGGCCCGCCTTTTCATAAAAGAGTCCGTCAGGGTCATCATTATCGTCCTGCATGACCTTGGGGGCCTTAAAGGACCCAAAATTCAACCATGAGGAATCAAGAGTAAAACCGTATTCATCATCTCCTATATGTAATCTAATTGAGGCCTTGGTTACCTTTTTATTTTCTGTGAGGGCAAAACGTGCCTCTCTTAACCGTGGATTGATACCCGAACATGTAACGGTCTCCACTGCCTCATCACTTTCCGATTGCAGCGTGACCTTGCCGTCAAACCAGAGTTCTACGGTATTGTCATCTCCCAGGTCAATAATCCCATCATTGGTGTCACTTTTGAACCATAACCAGACAAGGAAATCCCTTCCCAGGAATTCTGTTTTGAGTACTTTCTCTATAACATCCATTATTGCCTTACCTCCACCAGGTCTGAATCAGATACGGTATCCAGCAGATCCGATCCCTTCTCTTCCCCTTCAAGGAGCTTGTAGGCAAGGGAATACGGAAAGATCGGCGAGAGCTTCATCTCAAATGTCTTTGAAAAAAAATCTGCAAATTCATCACAGGTCTTATTACTGGTTGCGCCAAGGATCAATACGGAATCACTGATGTTCCAGATTATATCGTAGGTACGTGTACGGGGGATGGCCCTTTTGAGTAATTTTTGGTGCATCCAATTTTTGATATCCCTGCGTTGCCCCTTGGGTAGATATTCCAGATCCTCCGACTTCTTGATCTCCTCTTCCGCCTCTATACAGTGTTGCTTCAAGGCCCTGCGTGGCACAGTCCTGACATCCACTCTCCAGGACAGGGCAATGTATGGGGGCTTTATAAAGTCTTTCCCCATAAACTCCGCATCAAAAATATCCATGATATTAACCCATCCCTCTGAACGCTCAGCATCTGAGTTCTCATCAAGATTTCGAAATGAAAAACGGGCGACCCTTTCAGGGAATTCATCCATGTAGTCCTGGGGAATGGTGCCATTAACAAAAAATCGTGTAAAACTTCCTGAACCACTAATAAGACCCATCATACCTCCAATACTGCAAATTTCTGTCATTCCGGGAAATTAAAAGCCATAAAAATCAACTTCAAGAATTAAATAATATCTTTGGGACATACTATCCCTTTCACTCCCTATTATGATTCACTGCTCATCAACTATGTTCAGCCCGACTCGCAATATCAATGAGAGCAACGAAAAACAAAAAGCAGTGATCCTGTCCTTACAGGCGACCTTCATGGATAAGATATCTTCAGGCAGGTCTCTGAATCGAAATTATTTTCCCTGGTATTCCTGAGAGGGCTTTGATCGGTACAAAAGCCGGATCTACAACAATCAGATGTCCTGAGATGCCGCAAGGGTAGGCCCAATCGCTCACAACACAACAGCTATGGGCAATGAGTGGTAGGATCATGCCTTTTGGGGGTGGATTCTAAGTAAAAGAGAATTGTGTGTCAAGGTTTAATCAGGCCAAGGAACATATGTCAGAAGAAGATGTTTCAAGGCGTTACCCTATAAGTGTATAAAACGGGGATAGACACCGTGCAAAGAGTTCATCCGGCTTCCGGCGTGGGAATGAGGGTCCTCAGGATATCCGCCTTTCCAACGATCCCCACAAGTTCGCCATCATCCACAACAGGGAGGGTGTGAAAATTCCTGTCTACCATCAGGCTGGACAGATCTTCAATACCCGTATCGGATCTGACTGTAACCGGATCAGGCGTCATGACATCGGCCACTGTGGTTGCCGCTATCTTCTGGACCGCCTTTTCGAACCGTTTTGTGGATGATAAGGGAATAAAGCTGTCCAGAATGGTGAAGATGGATGGGATGGGAATCATCTTCTGCTGCGCAATCAGGTCGCTCTGGCAGATGATCCCTACCAGCTTCTCTTCATCCACAACAGGGAGTCCGTTGATACCCTTCTCAAGAAGGAGTTTTGCTGCATGCGCGATCTCAGTCTCGGGCGAGACCGTGATCAGGTCTCTTGTCATAATATCTCTTGTCCTGGGCATGGCACCACCTTGCTGAAAAAATATTCACGAATTGGATCATATTGAGACCGTATAGGGACGGAGGGTCTGATTTATAGGCTGATATCACTGGGTAATGTATTACCTGAATTTTGCACCAACTATCTACTGCGGCTTTCGGCGCCTCGCTACAATACTTGGCGCAAAATTCAGGTATTAATTATAGTGAATTTGGGATTGTACGTCAATTGAATAGAGCACTTAGAGCCGGCAATGCCGATTAATAAGGCTTAAGGCCGAAGGCTGAAGGCTGAAGGAAGGATCTTTTCCTGTTTTTTGCCATATGCCGTATACCTCATGCCTTGCACCTTCTTGATTAAAACATGTCATGATAATCCCTCAAAAAGCGGGTATGTCTTGACTATTTGCCTATTTGCATAATACATTAATCCCAAATTAAACATAATTAACTTAAATCAAGAACAAGTTGTTTTCTGATGACCCTTCCGAAACCTATTTTGGGAATAGGTATCCTGTATAACATCACCTCAGGGAATTGAATAGATGGAAATAATCACTAACAGAGAAGCGTGTAAGGG
>JAFDAM010000069.1 GCA_019313825.1 Deltaproteobacteria bacterium | reverse complement strand
TAAACCCTTAAAAATCAGACTACTTCAATGTTTAGGTGGAACTTTTTTTTGAGATATCGTCTTGAAAAGACCGGCATAACCTTTGATATGAAAAGATCATATGCCATCACTTTTTAACGTTACCAAACTATTGCCTGCCATTTGCCCTTGCACTATACTCCCTGCGCTATGCCCTCTGCGCCATGCGCTAAACAGGCTGATGCTCCCTGCGCAGCAGATCAAGCACTGTCTTGACCGGATTGAAGGTGATAATCGGCACCTCAACAAATACGGTGTTCCATTTCGCCATTGAACCGTTCCAGAGGCCGGGAAGCTCGAGGGCCTTAAGGTCCCTACCCTCTTTGGATTTTACAGAGATAAATCCGGTATCCGGATCAACATAACGGCTCAGATCAAAAGGCCTTCCCAGATAATCACGCACCCCGCAAACCAGATCAACAGGATTGAAATGTGTCGAGGACTCCCATATGGCCTTCTGTTGGGCTGAACTCATATCCACCTGAGATAACTCTACTATCTGGACAGACGAACTCCCGCCCGCATGATCCACCCAGAAAGGTCCGCCTCCGGGCTCGCCCACATTCTTGACCATTCCGCACACCCTGAGCGGTCTGTTTAATCGGGAGACAATAAATGCTATCTTCTTATCCTCTGTCCCCTGAGCGATCTCTTCTGTCGGAAAAATAGAGAGCCTATTCTCTGCAAATTCGAAACTCTGTTTTGTCAGGTCCTTATCCACATCATTATTTGACAGCTGCTTCAGATATCCAAAGATCCTGTCCTGCAACTCTATCAGGTAACCGCCCAGGGCCTTCTTATATCTGTAGGTTTCCTGTTTAAGTCTGTCTGGGACAACATTGTCAATATTCTTTATAAAGATGATATCCCCATGGAGATCACTGAGATTCTCCAGTAAAGCACCGTGTCCTCCCGGTCGAAATAGGAGCCTTCCTTCACTGTCTCGAAAAGGTTGATTGTCCATATCCACTGCCATGGTATCCGTAGAGGGCTTCTGCGTGGAAAAACCCATATCATATCTCACCCCTGATCTCTCATATCGACCTCGGATCTCCTCGATATAGTCCTTAATGTCAACCTCATGCTCCTGGGAGACCGTAAAATGCAGCCTTACAATCCCCTCCCCGTCACGGGAATACTCTGCTGCCTCTACCATGTGTTCTTCAAAAGGGGTACGGGAATGGTCCGGGTAGAGATGAAACTTGATAAGGCCTTTAGGGGAATTGGCGATATTAATTCCTTTGGCAGTAAGGGTATATTCCAGGACATGCCTGTACCGCCCTTGCGATATCAGGACTTCAACATCAAGGCCGTCTCTTGCCATCTCGGATTTCAGGTCGTCATAAAAGGCAAATCTCTTACACATCTGAATAAACTCCAAAAACGCCTTATGCTCAGGATCACCTTTTTCAGCCTCTGCGCGAATCACTTTTTCGTCGATCTGCTTATAGCGGTTATAGATAGAGAGTAGTAATTTGACCATCCGCGTGGCAGCCCCTGACGCGGGCACGAATTTCATTGCCCTTCCCGATGTGGCGGCTTGTGAATAGACCTTTTCTAATCTTTCAAGATCATCGTCTTTCAACACTATAATACCGTCATTGACAATACATGGCCTCAAAAGTTTCGAAAAGGGAAACCCTTTTTTGAATATCTCTATCCGGGATAATACCCTTTCCGGAGTGATCCCCTTATCCTTGATCTGCTTGATATCATCTTCATTGAACATAGATGCGGACATTCTCTTATTTCCCCCTATCGCCTTTATATACTATAAATGAAAGATATACGGCCCGAAGGGCGGGCGGACCATATTCACCCTGATCAGTGTACTAACCAGAGGAGGTCCCGCCATGGCGGGACTGTGCCCAGGCGGGGTCGCCTTGAAGAGACAGGTATTGCCGGATCTAAGCACTTTATTCAGAAAGAGCCCTCTGATTCTGATCCCCACAATGCGTAATCTTTAACAGGGTCAGCATACAACCCGTAGTGAGGACCAAGTTTCCCATATTCAAGAGACTCCTTGAGTGAGGATATTGAAAAGTCTGTTTCGTGTCAATTATTTAGCTTATATATACTTGCCACCTGAAAATCCGAGAACACCCAAAATACTCAGTAATGTCCGGTTAGGATTTTGCACTAATGACATTTGTATTCTAAAGATGGCCGGTGGGGGTCTCTTTTCAATGGCGAACGGGTTAGAAGCAAAACTTTTATAAAAGGCGCCTGCCCCGATAAACCGGGATCTTCGACAGGCGGACGGAATGCTTCTCCGTTATTCAGCCTCTTCAGATCGGATAATATCCGAGGAAGCCCCCCGTCCGCCTCCTCCGGCTTCATGCGTATGCAATGCACAGAATGCAGTTCGACCATGAAAAGAGACCCCCACCGGCCATCAACTTCCATATAACAGCATCGCAAAACCCTAACCGGACATTACTGTAAAATACTAAAATTGAAAAATTGAAAAGAGCTTGTCTATTATCCTATAATATTCTAATAATAAACGGTTGATTGTCTATCCTTTATGTTTTTTCGATTTTTTAAAAGCTGACAGCTGAACGCTTATGCACTAATTCTTCTGACAGAATCCATTGTATCTGACTCCGCGATGCGGGATGGCCCAGGTTTTAAAGACTCCAGTAAAGAATCCACGCCCCTCGAAGATTTCCCGTAAAACGGGAAGAAGGACGTGGCTTTCAAGTTACAATAAACAACAGGGGGAACAGAGTGTGGACGATTCAGATCTGATGTTCGAGAACAGAAGCCCCAGGGTATATTCGGTCACCGCCCTCACAGAGCAGATCAAGGCTCTGCTGGAAGATCATTTTGATTTTATCTGGGTAGAGGCTGAGATCTCCAATTTCAGGACACCCTCCTCCGGACACTTCTATATGGTCCTCAAGGACGAAGGCGCGCAGATCAGGGCCGTCATGTTTCGGCCTCAGACCCGGTATCTCAGATTTACCCCTGAAGACGGCATGAAGGTGATCGCCCGGGGAAGAATCGGAGTTTATCAGCCGAGGGGCGAATATCAGTTCATCCTTGATTACCTGGAACCGCTGGGTATAGGCGCCCTGGCACTGGCCTTTGAGCAGCTTAAAAAGAAGCTGGCAGCCCAGGGTATCTTTGACGATGAAATAAAAAGGCCCCTGCCCTTTCTGCCCCAGAGGGTTGCGATAATAACTTCCCCGACAGGCGCCGCAATACGCGACTTTTTAAAGATAATTCTTCGCAGATTCGCAAATATCGAGATTACAATTATCCCGGTCAAGGTTCAGGGCGACGAGGCCGCCTCCGAGATGGTGGCGGCACTTGAGATCGCCAATAAAGAGCTTAACGCGGATGTCATTGTCCTGACCAGGGGCGGCGGCTCCATTGAAGACCTCTGGGCTTTTAATAACGAAGAGCTGGCCCTGGCCATCAGGGCGTCCCGCATTCCGGTTGTATCGGCTGTCGGCCATGAGATAGATATCACTATCTCCGACCTGGCAGCAGACCTCAGGGCCCCCACCCCATCTGCGGCAGCCGAACTCCTTGTGGTAGAGAAAGAATCCCTGATTGAACGCCTGAGCGAGATCAAGAGTCGTCTGCAATCAGGCCTCAGGACATCCCTCAGCAACCTGAATCAGGCGCTTATCCTCTTATCAAAAGGTATCCGCGATCCGAGAAAAGGTATCGCTGATTCATGGCTGCGCCTTGATGAACTGAACAGCCGCCTTGTCAGACTGATCGATCTGCTTATCAGGGATGGCAAAGGGAGATTGGACACAGAGAGCCGTGCCCTAATGCTTTATTCACCGACAAATCTGATTTTCAACCTTGGCCGGGGCATCGCCTTTCAGAGGCATTCCCTGTCGCTTATGATAAACAGAAGGCTTAAGGAGAAGCAGATGAGCCTCTCCCTTTTGAAGGAGAAGATAAAGGACTTGAGCCCCCTCTCCGTGCTCAAGAGGGGGTACAGCATCACCCGTAAGCTACCGGAGAAACAGATTTTGAAGGGGGTTTCAGGGGTTGAAAAGGGAGATGATGTCAACATCATACTGGCTGAAGGAGAACTGGATTGCCGTATCGAAAAGGTCACCACAGGGCAGAGATCTTGACGGGAGGATATACTGTTTTAATGCGATGGCTGTTTATTCCATTGATTATTGTAGGGCTTCAGATTGCGGGGCACAGCGAGGTGACGGCCCTGTCTCAATCTGATATATATCTCTCATCACAAGTTATACTCCAGGGTGATCTGGGCATTATAAAGATCAAGGTAAAGACAGGAGAGACCCCCCATGTTACCTGGATGGGCAGGAAGATATACCTGATTCCCGACCCTGACAAGACCAGTTGGCAGGGATTGATCGCGGCTGACCTGACAAAAAAGCCCGGACGTTATGAGGCCCGGGTCAGGATATTTCCCTCAGGAAATGAAAAACGGCTTGAGATCGAGATCGTTGACAAAGACTATGGTGTTCGCCGGCTGACCCTGCCAAAGCACATGGTAGACCTGGATGCTGAAACACTGAAGAGGGTGAGAAAGGAATCCGGGAAGATGAAGATGCTGTGGGAGGCACAAGCAACAACCCCGGTCTGGAGCGGCTCCTTTCAGAGGCCGATACCAGGCAAGGTTATTGGCCCCTTTGGCCGCAGGAGTATTATCAATGAGCAGCCCAGGTCTCCGCACACGGGTGTGGATCTGAGAGGGGCAGCAGGTACGCCGATCAAGGCCATCAATAACGGCAAGGTAATCCTGACCGGTGATCACTTTTTCACGGGCAGGACAGTTGTGCTCGATCACGGCGGAGAGATCCTGAGCATGTACTTTCATCTTGATAAGATAAAGGTTCAGCATGGCGATTTGGTTAAAAAAGGGCAGGTGATCGGTCTTGTGGGCTCCACAGGACGCGTCACCGGGCCTCATCTTCACTGGGGGATGAAGATCAACAACGCCCGGGTAGACCCGTTACGGTTAATATCCATAAGCAAGGAACTGGAGGAAGAATGGCCCAAAAAAAGTTCGAAGACGCCATGAAACGATTGGAGGAGATCAGCCAAGACCTTGAAAGCGGTGATCTCTCCCTGGAGGACTCCCTCAAGGCCTTTGAGGAGGGGATGAAACTCGTTAATTTCTGTTCTAAAAAGCTTGAAGAAGCAGAGCAGAAGATTACCCTGCTGGTCAAGGAGAGCGACGGTAAATACACGCATCAGCCCTTTGAGACAAAGGGGAAGGACGAGACCTGAAGATGGACCTCAAGACCTATCTTGTTAAAAAAAGGGCCCTCATAGACAATGCCCTGAAGGCCTATTTGCCGGAGCCGGAAGGGCCCGCGGCAGAGCTGATCAGGGCCATGAACTACAGTCTCTTTGCGGGCGGAAAGAGACTTAGACCGATCCTGTGCATGGCAGGGGCAGAGGCAGTCGGAGGAGACGAACAATTAGCCCTTCCGGTCGCGTGCGCGCTTGAACTGATCCACACATATTCCCTGATTCATGACGATCTACCTGCCATGGATAACGATGACTTGCGGAGGGGGAAGTCTACCAGCCACAAGGTCTTTGGCGAGGCCATTGCCATCCTGGCTGGGGACGGACTCCTGACAGAGGCGTTTCATCTGATGACCAGGATAGACCTGCCGGATAAGGTCGATTCCCGTACCCTTCAAGAAGTGATCGCTCTAATTGCCACGGCAGCAGGATACCAGGGTATGGTCGGAGGCCAGGTCATTGACATTCAGACGGCAGGCACTGAGATCGAACCTTCTCTTGTGGAATTTATACATACCCATAAAACGGGGGCGTTAATAGCCGCATCAGTCTCCTCAGGCGCTATTTTGGGGCACGGCTCAAAACAGCAGGTGGAAGCAGTCACCTCATACGGCAACAGTATAGGGCTTGCCTTTCAGATCTCAGATGATATCCTTGACGTAGAAGGTGACAGCAATGAGATGGGAAAAGGCGTGGGAGGTGACGCGCAAAAAGGAAAAAACACTTATCCCTCTGTTCACGGCATAGAAAAATCAAAAAAGATTCTCCGGGAGATCATTGAAAAGGCAGTTGAACCCCTGAAACAGTTTGACCTCAGAGCGGATCCCCTGAGGCACATCGCCAGATATATTATTGAGAGAAAAAGGTAATGAACGATAACAGACGGAAGAATATGATAGACAGAATCAACAGCCCCGCTGATCTTAAGGGTCTGACCATTGAAGAGATGGAACAGTTGGGCGCTGAAATCAGGAAGAGGATAATCGAGACCGTATCCAAAACCGGGGGTCACCTGGCTCCCAGCCTTGGAGTTGTGGAACTGGCCATAGCCATTCATCATGTGTTTGATACCCCGAAGGATAAGGTAATATGGGATGTGGGACACCAGGCATATGCCCATAAGCTGCTCACGAGCCGAAGGGATCGTTTTCATACCCTCCGCACATACGGCGGAATCAGCGGTTTTCCCAAAAGGGAAGAAAGCCCCTATGACACCTTTGATACCGGGCACAGCAGCACCTCAATCTCCGCAGGACTCGGGATAAGCACGGCAAAGGCCCTTAAGGGGGAAAACGCCAAGGTCATATCCGTTATCGGCGATGGCTCCATGACCGCGGGAATGGCCTTTGAAGGACTCAATCAGGCGGGGCACACCGAAAAGAACCTCATTGTCGTCCTGAACGATAACGCCATGTCCATATCCCCCAATGTGGGCGCGTTTTCATCTTTCCTAAGCCGGAAAATGACAGGACGCCGGTTTGTAAACTTGAGGAGAGAGCTGGAGAATTTCCTGAAATCAGTCCCGGGCGTTGGTGAAAATATCCTGAACCTCTTCAGGAAGAGTGAGGATTCATTCATAACTTTTTTTACCCCCGGCATGCTCTTTGAGGCCTTTAAATTCAGGTACATCGGTCCGATACAGGGACACCGCCTCGACCTGCTTATTGAGACTTTCAACAATACACTTCACCTGGAAGGGCCTGTCCTGGTTCATGTGCTAACGAAAAAGGGCAAAGGCTACGGCCCTGCTGAAAAGGATCCTGCCCACTTCCATGGCATCGGGAGCTTTAAGGTCTCGACCGGGACACCTCCCAAAAGGGCTCCTAAACCGCCCCCGACATATACAAAGATCTTTGGTGATACTATGGTCGATCTTGCCAAGAAGGAGGAGAGGCTATTTGCCATAACCGCGGCCATGCCCGAAGGCACCGGCCTTAACCGGTTCTCCGAGACCTATCCGGATCGTTTCCTGGACGTGGGTATCGCCGAACAGCACGCTGTAACCTTCGCGGCAGGCCTTGCAACCGAAGGCTTCAAACCAGTAGTGGCCATATACTCCACATTCCTTCAGAGGGCCTATGATCAGATTATCCATGATGTGTGTCTGCCAAACCTCCCGGTGGTCTTCTGCCTTGACCGGGGGGGACTTGTAGGCGAGGATGGCCCGACCCACCACGGCCATTTTGATGTCACCTATCTTCGAAACATTCCCAACATGACAGTAATGGCCCCCAAAGATGAGAATGAGCTTCGACACATGCTCTATACGGCTCTTTCGCATCCAGGTCCTATCGCCATAAGGTACCCGAGGGGAACCGGAATCGGTGTCCCTTTGGACCCGGCATACGAGAAAATTCCAATCGGAAAATCGGAGATTATCAAAGAAGGAAAGGATCTGATGATCATTGCCCTGGGAAGCATGGTTCAACCTTCTGTGAAAGCAGCCGCGCTCCTGGAAGAGGAGGGCCTCTCAGTAGGCGTGGTTAATTGCCGTTATGCAAAGCCGCTGGATAAAAGGCTTGTCGAATATTCAAAAGCAGCCGGCAAAGTCCTTGTTGTTGAGGAAAATATCATGCAGGGAGGTCTTGGAAGCGCGATACTTGAGCTGTTCAATGAAATGGGGATACTGGATATCCCTATCAAAAGGATGGGACTTCCTGACAAGTTTGTGGAACACGGCCCGGTATCTCTGCTAAAGGAAAAAATCGGTCTGGATAGCTCGGGTATCGCAAAGGAGGCAAGGAAGCTCTGCGGTAAGGCATAAATAGTGTCCCCTGAAAAGAGTCCTGATTGTTGAAAGGGCTCAGCAATCCTTCTATCCTGTAAATTCCGTCAAAGTTGTTTTGGATTTTGTGTGGATCTGCGGCTAAAGATGATAATATCAACTACATTTTCAGGGAGTTAGACACATTTCCAGAAAAGACAAGATCCAGCTCTACCTCCTGCTCGTCGAAAGGGACCTGGCAGAGAGTCGAGAAAAGGCAAAGGCGCTGATCATGGCGGGCGTGGTAGAGGTAAACGATGTCATGATTGATAAGCCCGGGCGTCTCGTCCCTGCCTCATCAATAATCTTTCTAAAGGAACCCTATCCTCCGTATGTCAGCCGTGGCGGATTCAAGCTGGAAGCAGCCCTTGATCATTTTTCCGTCAATGTAAAAGGTCTTACCCTCCTGGATGCGGGGGCATCCACCGGCGGATTTACAGACTGCCTGCTCCAGCGAGGAGCTGAAAAGTTGATAACCGTAGATGTGGGATACGGCCAGCTACACTGGAAACTCCGTCAAGATCCCAGGGTGACCATCCTTGAAAAAACAAATATCCGCTACCTTACACCTGATGACCTGGAGGAACCGGTCAACGGCGCCGTGATAGACGTCTCCTTCATCTCCTTGAGGATCGTGGTCCCGCCTGTCTCCGAACTGCTCTTAAAGGAATCCTTTATTATCGCCCTTATTAAACCCCAATTCGAGGTGGAAAGGCATCAGGTCGGAAAAGGGGGCGTGGTCCGTGATCCGACCTTGCATAAGGAGGTCATAAAAAGACTAAAGACCTTCTTTGAAGGCCTGGATTGGACCGTAATGGGGCACATACCCTCCCCTATCCTGGGTCCAAAAGGGAACCGGGAGTTCCTTATCTACCTTAAGAGATAGGCATACCTCTCCCTTATCAAAAACCTTCCCTGCAATCGGGCCCTGATTTTTGATTTCACAGTTTTTATTGGTGGATTAGCTCAGGCCTTCGGCTTTAATGTACACCACGTTTTGAGGCCTTCAAGGGATTCATTTTTCCGTTTTTCTTGCTGTTAGCGACCTTCACGTGTGTAGCCATGTTGCAGTTCCCTGATCGCCATTTAATGGCTGGATCAGGGAAGCTAATGCAGTATTTACCGGTGGGTAATTCCTGGACTTTCTGACATCCTTCGCACTGCTCTATGATCGGGTGACATTTACCTCCGTTAAACTGACACCCGTCTTTGTTCATAAAAAAACACTCATTCCCTGCTTTTAAAGTTGCGCAAACCATGGTTATCACATCCTTTCTCATATATTTAGCACAAAACAAATCCACGCCCATAGAGGCGTGGATTGATATTCTTTTGAAAAAATTGACTTGATTATATGCATCACTAAAAAAAAATTGTCAAGAAAAAAATAGGTATAATATTCAATTTTTCAATAGGAAGATTGATTTTTTCAATCATTTAAAGCCTATTATATAGCCATCTTAATTTAGTCAAAGTTTTTATCTTTACAATCCGGTTGTTTTTTCTTGACCATTTTGTTCTCCTTGTTGTATTTTACTTAAAATATATGACATTTTCATTGATAAAGGGGAAAGGGGCATACTCAAAAAGATCAATATCCGGTGAGGTTTCTGTTCCTAATCGAACATTGAGTTCATAATCCCGTTCTTTCTGTACCCTTCTCCTGACAATCTATCTCTCAATGATCAACCTTAAATCTCACTCAGCTACCTTTTCCCGGAAATCCGATGTAAGTAAGGTTCAAAGTGGATATTGGGATATAGAAATAATTCTATGATTCTTTGTAATATATGGGCCATCATTGCTGTCCAAAAACAATGAAAATGGCGGTTTTTCTCATATAAGTGCCGGAATATACAATGGCACAGTAATGTCCGGTTAGGATTTTGCAATGCTGTCATATGGAAGTTAATGGCCGGTGGGGGTCTCTTTTCATGGTCGAACTGCATTATGTGCAGTGCATCCGCATGAAGCCGGAGGAGGCGGACGGGGGGCTTCCTCGGATATTATCCGATCTGAACGAGGCTGAATAACGGAGAAGCATTCCCTGATCCACCATCAAGGCATCATCTGTCCCGCTCATAGCGGGATTTCGCGGGCTCAA
>JAFDAM010000151.1 GCA_019313825.1 Deltaproteobacteria bacterium | reverse complement strand
GTCAATACGCTGGCCAACACCTTTAATATAACATGGGGAGGGGTCAAATGATTCTGCTCTCCTCGATCATCAACGAATTTAAGGGTCGCTTTTTTGACCGATACAAGAATTATGTCCTGCCAAGCCATAAAAAGGCTCTGCAGGCCATGGTGCTATGCAGGCAAGAGCATGGCCTGCACATGCTGGCACAATGTACCGATCACAACTGCGGAAAACAGATCTATATCCCCCATTCCTGCGGGCACAGAAACTGTCCCCATTGCCAGAACCATGAAAACCAGCAATGGATCGACAATCAGTTAAGCAAGCGCTTGCCAGCCCAATACTATCTGATCACCTTTACCCTTCCCAAACAGCTTCGGGATCTTGCCTGGAAAATGTTCAGGATGTCCTGAAAGCATTTACCCAAAACGATAAGAAGCTCAAGGGAACAGCGGGATTTACAGCCATACTTCATACCCACTCAAGACCCCTTGATTATCATCCGCACATACATGTTGTCATGCCCGGTGCAAGCATCAACGAAAAAACCGGATTATGGCGGGTCAAACCTTCAGGGTATCTCTTCAACCACGAGGCCCTGGCAAAAGTATTCAGGGCAAAACTCCTGCAGGCGATTGTTGACAATGGCCTCATGGTCACCTTCAGGTATCTCCATGCCAAAACCGGGCAATACAGAAGCAGGACCGTCACCGGGGAATATTTTCTCTATCTGCTCATGCTCCATGTGCTGCCAAAGGGCTTTCGCAGGACCAGGTATTACGGTTTTCTCCATCCATGCAGCAAAAAGCTCATCCTATTTTTGCAGATGGTGCTCCGGGTTAACCCGCTCAGTATGTTTGTCAGAAAACTGAAAGAACGGCCAACAATTACCTGTCCGGTATGCGGGGCGGTCATGAAAATTATCATGACGAAGATACCAAAACCACCGACCAGGCAGGCCGCCTGCCTTACATAATCGAAAAAGGAGGAATCGTTATGTAACCCTGAACCAACATCACCGGTTTATGAAAAATCCCGGTTTCCACGGCAATGGATATCTATGCCTAAAAAACCGCATATTCTGCCTCTGAAAACCTGTTTTATCAGGAAAATCTATTTCAAAGATCATATGTTCGGAAACAGAAAATCCCCTGCTTCACTTCTGCCTGATCCGGCAACCTCACTCGAAAAAGATATTTTCTATATATAGTAACCGGGCTTGTCCAACAAACGGTTCAGATTGTGGTTCGCTACACTCACACAATCTAACCTTATTCGTTAGCTCTTCTTTTTATTCATTAATGTCGAAAGGGCTTTCGTTAATTCTGCCTCATCTTTTAGAGCTTGTGATAGTCGTTCAGATAATTCGCCCAGTACAACTCTGACACTTCCGGCCAATTCAAGACATTGTTCATCTGAAAGTGCATGTACCCCTTCACTTAAAGCAGAGTGCAAAAGTAAAATTGGGCTATGGCCATTTATTAGCAAACTCTCTGGCATTGCATCTTTTGCCGTTTCCAATGCCTTGGTAAACTGAGTTTCTGTCACTGCTGACTTTAATTTCTCGATTTTATCTGCTGCAGCACCAATTTTTTCAGAAACTTTGATTATTTCACCGAGTATTCTGTTTTTTTGATTTTCAACCACTCTTCTGTAATATATAAATGCGCCAACTCCCAAACCTTGGTTCTCGCACCTTCTTCCTTTTAAGAACTCGTCCCTGTCTGGCCCAATAAGTTTGATTAATTTAGCTGAAATTGGTGGCCCATATGTTGGAAGTTCGCCAAATTTATAACACTCACCTTGTGGCTTGCCCTCCGTTATAACCTTAGCTGCAAGAGAGAACGTTTTTTCAACGTGTTGACAATTTGAACACCGATAAGTGACATAGAAAAATTCGTAATCAGCTATTTTTACTATTTTGCCACTGCCAGATACGCACCTGAAGAATCGTGTGCCACTACATTGGTCGTGATTACAGTGTAACTGAATTTCTGGTGTACGCATTTCGTAGTAATAACTGCTATGTTGAGTTCTTTTAACCGTACAAAGATCGGAGATGTTAATAAGCTGATTAGGTGGAGTGCTCTCAAGAAACTCAGCAATTGTTTGATATTCAATTTCTTCTTTGACTTCTTCAGTGCTTTGATCGGTCAATTTGATTCTCCTTATTCAAATGAGCTAACGGGCGCTTTAGCCGCGCGGCTTTTTTGCGTCGGCTGAAAGCGCAAGGTTGGGCAATTAGCCAATCAAGTTGATCAAATACTTTCCAACCACACCAACTATAGCTCCTAAAACGGCAATAAACAGTTTTCGCTTCAAAGAATTAGCACGGTTAAAATCTTTACGCAGTTCATCAATCGTTCCTGTTTGTGTAGCGATTATATCTGAGAGCTCTTTTATCGCGGAATCGTTATCAATATTTTTCTTAGCGTGGGCAACGATTTCCTTCGCTTTCAACGGGCGAGTATCCGTTGCTACACGACGATAGTAGCCCCCTCGAGCTGCAATGAGACGATCTGCTGGTTGGACTTTAGCAACGACAATGTCTTTTCCCTCTATAGAGTGGACTTCAATCTCCATTTGAGCTCGGGGTGCAAGATAATCCTG
>JAFDAM010000068.1 GCA_019313825.1 Deltaproteobacteria bacterium | reverse complement strand
AGTATCATCCGTCTCATGGGGAGTTTGAAGGGAATACGCCCTTGGGTTTATAACACACCCGGATCTCTATTTGGCGTTTGAAAAGATTACTCCTCATCTGACCCGAGCCGTTATCATAATGAAAGTGAGGTGCGAGAGAAGAGGTTAAGAGAGTTGTTTGAGAATATACGCAGTCAAAGAACTAGCACATGATATCTAACTTGAATAGTCCACACCTGTTTTTCTATATGAGTAATCAACTGAAAATGACTGAAGATCGCCTGAATAATTTAACTTCAAAAACCTCTTTCATATGCAAGGAATCCAACTATGCCTTCTCATTCTGATGCCTCAAAAAGCATAGACAAGCCTCTCTATAATAGTCGGTTAATACGGAACTATGTCATATATGTAAAAAATCACTATTCCGAGGTAGATATCGATGGAATAATAGAATACGCATGGATCAATAAATATGAGCTTGAGGATCAGGGCCATTGGTTCAGCCAGTGGCAGGTGGATCGTTTTCATGAAATGCTGTCCAGAAAGACGAAGAACCCGGGTATTGCCAGAGAGGCCGGACGATACTCAGTATCCTCAACAGCATTGGGGGCAGCAAAACAGTACGTGATGGGCTTAATGAGCCTGATGTCCGTCTACTCCTTTATGGAGAAACTTTACCCCATAATGAGTCGCGGCGCGATTATCAAGGCAAATAAACTTGGGGCCAACAAGGTTGAGATCATCTCGACTCCCAAACCGGGAGTAAATGAAAAGCCATATCAATGTGAGAATCGGATAGGAACCTTTGAAGCTTTGGCAAAATGGTTCACTAGAACGTTTGCCCAGGTTGAGCATCCTTCATGTCTCCATAAAGGTGATGACTGCTGTCGTTATATCATCACATGGGAAAAGACTCCCTCTATTATCTGGAAACGCATACGGAGTTATTCTCTTTTCCTCGGTGTCTTTATCTCTTTGGTATTTTACTTTATTTTGCCGATAATGAATTGGATGATTCTTGTTGTTCTATGCGCCTTTCTCATTATGATATTTTCATACTATTCAGAGCATCTTGAAAAAAAGGAGCTAATCAAGACAATTGAAACTCAGGGGAATGCGGCTGAGGACCTTTTAGAGGAGATTAATATCCGTTACAATGACGCGTTGCTCATTAAGGAGATAGGTCAAGCCACTTCCATGCTCCTGGATACTGAGCAGCTACTCAGTTCCGTAATAACAGTCATGGAGAACCGGTTGAATTATGATCGTGGCGGAATATGGCTGGCTAACAAGGAGAGAACACGCCTTGTCTGGAGGACCGGATATGGCTATGATTCGAACACCGAGAAGCTTTTAAAAGGTAAAGACTTCAATCTGGAAAATCCTGTTTCCAGGGGAGTGGCAGTTGAAGCCTTTAAAAGGCAAAGGCCTTATCTGGTCAATGACGCTCATGACATAGAGAAAGATCTTTCAGCGTCGAGCCTGGAATTTATAAAAAAAATCGGCGCCCAAGCGTTTATCGGCGTGCCTATTGTCTATGAAAAAAAACCTCTGGGTGTATTATTTGTGGATAACATCAAGTCCAAGAGGCCTCTCACCCATAGCGATATGTCTCTTCTTATGGGGATTGCGCCACAGATAGGCATCAGTATCCATAATGCCATGTCCTATCAAAAACTCCAGGAAAGCAAGCAGCGGGAACAGAATCTAAGAACGCTGTTTGAAAAGTATGTGCCTGCACCCGTTATAAAACGATACGTGGGTTCCGAAGATATAGATCTATTTCGAGGTGAGGAATCCTCCATAACCGCCCTTTTTTTGGATATAAGGGGATTTACATCCAGCTCCGAGAGAATGAAAGCCAGCGATGTACTCATTTTTTTAAATAACTATTTTGAGAAATGCTCACTCGCAATAAGGGAAGAGAATGGTCATATAAATAAATACACGGGTGACGGATTTTTTGCTATCTTCGGGGCCCCCGAACCGATAGAGAATCACGCGACTCTGGCTTTTAACGCGGCATGCAAGATCATGGATCTGTCCGAAAGATTTCTTTTAGAGGAAAAGCCCATGGGGATAGGTATCGGGATTCATACGGGCGATGCAATTCTGGGTAATCTGGGCTCACTTACTAAGATAGAATACACGGCAATCGGTGACACCGTTAATATCGCCGCGCGGCTCCAGGAATTCACCAAGCTTTTCCAGGAATTTCCTATCATTATGAGCAAAGACGCGCTGGAGGGTCTCGCCGGACACCCTTTCTATCAGGAGATCAGAAATTTAGGGACTCAGAAGATACGAGGAAAACAAGGGATGTTGGATACCTTTGGATTCGGCGGATCGCAAAAAGAAAATCCTTCCTCAATATCTCAGAATTAGAGAGGCTTTGATCCCTTGCATACTATCAATGGAGTGTAAGTAAAACGCCTTAAGTCCAAAAAGAATCTGGTGAAATCCTTGAAAAACGCGGCATTGCCGCCAGGGTAATCATCAAACACATCCTTGGCCTTAACAGATGCCATATCCATCTTCTTGATCCAATTGTAGACATCCGTATCCTTTACCTTTCCATAGAACAGGTGATGCGCCATAAGATCTAACCGGATATCCTGATAACCCAGATCATATAGATAGGAATACAATTTTCGACCTGAATAGGGGTCAAAATTATATTCGTTCTCCAGTTTGTTCATGAGTTTAAAGAGGATGTTCTCCATTTTGTTAGGTATTTCATAGTGACTAAGGCAGTTATAGTCGAGGTCTATCAGACAGAGATACCCACCAGGTTTCAGACAGGTTGTCAGGTTCCTGGCAATATCAATACTCTCCGCACGGTTGTATTCCAATACAAAACGGACCCAGATAAGATCAAACTTGTCCTCAATATCAAGGGTGTGTCTCAGGTCATGGACCTGAAAATCGATCTGTGATTCTTTGTTGTAGTGATTGTCGGCGTAAGTGATCCTTTCTTCAGAATAATCCACCCCCATGATCTCGCCGCCCGGCTGGATCATCTCATGCAGGATTGAGGTAATTATGCCAGGTCCGCAACCCGCGTCGAGTACCCGCATTCCAGGCTTCAGGCCGCACCATAGCGCCTGTTTTCGTACTGCCTCCGGATCTGTCTTTACCTCCAGACGGATTGACTCTTCTATATTTTCCATCAGATAAGAATCGGCTTGATCCATAATACTGCTCTTTTCATTAACATCGATTTATTTCGGTCTCTATATCCTTAATATCTCTACAATAGTCAACCTTTTTTTCCCTTTTAGCGTGAATCAGCGCCATATCCTCCTTAGTAAAGCTTTTAAGGTTCTTCCGGAAAATAAGTACGATGAATCATCAACTTGAATAATTCGAAATTAAGAAAAGATTCCATAACCCTTCAATCATTCTACTTTATGAGAACACATTTTTATTTACGCGTCCTCATTTCCCTGATGAACCACTTTTGACTATCTTCTAAAAGGAAAGGATTTAAACTTGTAGTTCTAGGGAGTTGATATATTTTACTTTATGTCATATAAGCGATTTATAATTGATAATAGCATGTAATGTCCGGTTAGGATTTTGCAATGCTGTCATATGGAAGTTGATGGCCGGTGGGGGTCTCTTTTCATGGTCGAACCGTATTATCCGCATGAAGCCGGAGGAAGCGGACGGGGGGCTTCCCCGGATATTACCCGATCTGAACGAGGCTGAATAACGGAGAAGCATTCCGTCCGCCTGTCGAAGATCCCGGTTTATCGGGGGCAGGCACCTTTTATAAAAGTTTTGCTTCTCACCCGTTCGCCATTGAAAAGAGACCCCCATCGGCCATCTTTAGAATACAAATGTCATTAATGCAAAATCCTAACCGGACATTACTGGACAATAACCGATATTTTAACAGGATATGAGCTGATGAATAAAGAATTATCATTTGAACAGGGGCCTATTAGACCACCAAACGAAGCCAGGAGCTTCCTATTAAGAATTACACGCAACTGTCCGTGGAACCAATGCCTGTTCTGTCCGGTATACAAGAAAAGAAAGTTCTCCTTAAGGACGGTTGAAGAGATCAAAAAGGATATCCAGACTACCAAGGATATGGCAGATGATATCAAGGCCCTATCCTGGAAACTGGGTTCCAGCGGTAGCGTCAACTCTCAAGTCGTTAGCCACATCTTTAATGACCCTGCTTGCAGTAACAGTTATAGGAGCATCGCGACCTGGCTATATTATGGCACAGGTGCATGTTTCTTACAGGACGCGGACAATCTTATTATGAAAACAAAGGACCTAGTCGAGATTTTGAAAACCCTGCGGGAAAAATTTCCTGAAATAACACGCGTAACCACATATTCCAGGTCCAGGACCATTGTTCGTAAATCAACGGATTCCCTGAAAGAGATCAGGGAGGCCGGCCTGGACAGGGTACACATAGGTCTGGAAAGCGGTTATGACCCTATCCTGAAGTTTATTAAAAAGGGTGTTACCGGCGCCCAGCATATCGAGGCGGGCCGCAAGGTGCGTGAGGCGGGCATGGAGCTTTCAGAATATGTAATGCCGGGACTTGGAGGACAGGAGCTATGGAAAGAGCATGCAACCGAAACTGCCAGGGTGCTTAACGAGATAGGCCCGCATTTTATTCGCCTCCGGAGTCTGAGGGTCCCTGACAGGGTACCCCTTGCCGAGAAGTTAAAAGCCGGAGAGTTCACTATGCAGACAGACGACATGATTGCAGAGGAGATCCGGCTTTTTATCGAGAAACTGGAAGGGATTACAAGCACTATAACCAGTGATCATATAATGAATCTCCTTGAAGAAGTGGCTGGTAAACTGCCGGACGACAAAGAGAACATGCTGAATGTGATCAGAAAGTACCAGGGGCTGCCTGACAATGAAAGGATCATCTATCGCGTTGGTCGCAGGGGAGGAGCCTACCGATCTACCGAAGACCTGGAGCGGGACCCGATTACCCGAAACAAGATAGAGAATGTGGTCAAGGAGATAATGGAAGATAAGGGTGAGAAGGGTATTGAGCAGTTTATTTCTGATATTGTGGATCAGCATGTTTAGAGTATGGCTTTAAATTTGAAATCAGAAAAATAATACAATGACCTCAATTGATTTATTAACAATTGATTAAAACCTTCTTATATTATTAGAGATTTTATAGTACATGTCTTACTATCCCATACTTGTTGACCTGAAAGAAAAGAAGGTAATCGTCGTGGGCGGCGGCACAGTTGCTCAACGAAAAGTTGAAACCCTTCTGGAATACGATGCAGTTGTGCATCTGATGTCAAGAGAGCTTACCCCCGCATTACAGAGATACGTGGAAGAAGGGATGATAAAGTTCCTTGGCAAGGAATTCAGCGGAGATGTATTAGACGGAGCATTCTTGGTCATAGCTGCAACAGATGATCCCGAGGTTAATCGCAGGGTCAGTGAGTTTGCCAAAGAAAAAGGGTTGCTTGTGAACGCGGTTGACCAGCCCTCTGACTGTAGTTTCATTGTGCCGGCCATTGTTAAGAGAGGAGATCTCCTGGTCGCCGTTTCAACATCCGGAAAAAGCCCGGCCCTTGCAAGGAGGATTAGAGAGAATCTTGATACGCAATTCGGCAGTGAATATGAGGAGTTCCTGCGCCTGATGGGTCGGGTCCGCAAAGAGGTCCTTTCACGCGGGCTCTCCCAGGAAGAGAAAAGCAGAGTCTTCCATGAACTTGTTGATTCTGATATCCTTGAGTCTATAACAAGGAAAGACTTCAATGGGATTGCGTCAGAGCTCAACAGGATAATCCAGCTCCGGTTATCTTCGGATGATGTTATCAATTATCTAAAGGCAGAGTAAATTATGGTAAATCTACTGTCTGGAATAGCCCTCTTACTTATCATTTTGGCCACATGCGGATTTATCGGATATATTGTCAAACAGCAGAAAAAGATATTCAAGTGGTCATATACTATTCTGTTTGTCGGCTTCATCTTCCATACCCTTTCTATTGGTTACCAGTACTATACACTGGGGGCTGTCCCTGTAATCAGCCTTAAATCCGCTCTGTCATTTTTTTCCTGGTGCATCATCGGTGTATACCTCATTTTTCAGCTAAGGTTCGGACTCATGGTCCTAGGTTCATTTTTAATCCCTCTGGCAGCGGTCCTGATGACCATATCCTATGCCATGCCGGGCGTGGAAATGACGATAAAACCGCTACTACAAAGCATATGGCTGCCTATTCACGTATGTGCCCTGTTCATAGGGGACGGCATGTTCGCCGTGACCTTTATTGCCGCAATCATGTACCTGATCCAAGAGCGCCAGATAAAGAGGAAGACACACGGTTCCTTTTACTCAAGACTGCCTTCTCTTGAGACGCTCGATTCGATCAATCATTTTTCCCTCAAGTGCGGGTTCCCTCTCTTGACCCTTGGCCTGATTACCGGTGTAATATACGCGCATTATGCCCTGGGCAGCTACTGGCAATGGGACCAGAAGGAGGTCTGGTCCCTTATTACCTGGCTGTTTTACGCGGTTCTGCTGCACGAAAGGCTTGTATTGGGTTGGAGGGGCCGTAGAGCGGCCCTAATGTCCATTGCCTGCTTTCTTGTTTTACTCTTCACCTTTATAGTCGGCAGTCTGTGGCTGAGCGATTATCACAGCTTCAGGAGTCTTCAGGACAGGGCAGGGCTATGATCAAGATCGTGAGCATAGGCATGAACCATGAGTCAGCCTCTCTCGAACTGAGAGAATGCATGGCAAAGGACCCCGGGAACACTGATAGGGCCCTTTCCTCCATGAGGGAATCCGAATTCATCAGGGAAGGGCTGTTTCTTTCTACCTGCAATCGAGTAGAGGCCCTGTTTATTACTGAAGATCCCGAAAATGCAAAAAGATCCGTGATCTCCATGATGTCTCGACTTGGCGAGATACCTGAGGATAGTTTCACCTCAAGCCTATATGATTTTAAGGATATGGATGCTGTGAGGCATATCTTCAGGGTGGCATCCAGTCTGGATTCCATGGTTGTGGGTGAGCCCCAGATCCTGGGTCAGATCAAGGATGCCTATCATCAGGCCGCGGTCGAGCAAAAGACATCCGGAGTTATCCTGAACAGGCTCATGCATAAGGCCTTTCATGTTGCAAAAAGGGTAAAGACGGAAACCAGTGTATCCGAGGCTGCCGTCTCCATCAGCTACGCGGCAGTGGAACTGGCAAAAAAGATATTCTACGATCTGAGTGGCAGGAAGATCCTTCTGATCGGCGCGGGAGAGATGGCTGAGCTTGCGGCAAGACATCTCATGACAAATGGTGTTGATACCCTGGTAGTGACCAATCGCAATTTCGAACGGGCCGTCCAGGTTGCCGGGACATTTAAGGGGAAGCCTGTCTTTTTTGAAGAGATCGTATCATACCTCGTGGATGTGGACATTGTAATCACTTCCACTGCTTCCAGTGAATATGTGATTACCCAAGACCAGGCAAAGAACTCCATGAAAAAGAGGCGCGGTCGACCTCTGTTCTTCATAGATATTGCCGTGCCAAGAGATGTGGAGCCAAGCGTGAATGACCTGGGAAATGCGTATCTGTATGATATAGATGACCTGAAAGGGGTCATTGAGACAAATACCGAGCAGAGGAAACAGGAGGCAGTAAAGGCAGAGAGGATTGTCACGGAAGAGGTGATAAAATTCGAAAAGTGGATGAAGACACTTGAGGTGGTCCCCACGATTATCTCTTTAAAGGAGAAGGTTGAGACCATACGAAAGGCTGAAATCGCAAGGAGCATCTCAGGTCTGAACGGGTTGACGCCTTCGCAGATAAAGAATATTGAGAAACTCACCGCATCTCTTACTGACAAGATAATCAATGATCCTATCCTTGCCTTAAAAAGGATAGCGCAGAGATCTTCCAGGGACACCTATCTGGGCATGACCAGAAAGCTGTTCAACCTGGATAAAGATAACAATGGAGAGAACTGAAATGGACATTAACGGAATTTTAAAAAAGATTCAGGAGCACCCTGATTCGGATAAAATGGGTATGATAGCAAGCCACCTGGGTGTGGTACGCGGGAGTTCTCGTGACGGCAGGATTGTCACGCGGATTGAGGTATCTTATGACCATGAGATAATCAATAATATCATAAGAGATATCAAGTCAATAGCTGGGATAGTTGAATTAGTGGTTGATATTAATGAGGGTCAACTTGAGATCGGGGATACACTCATGTTTGTAGCCGTTGGGGGTGATATTCGGGAACATGTCTTTCCAGCTCTTATTGAGGCGGTAGATCGAATCAAGAGAGATGCTTGCAAGAAAAAAGAATTCTTTGAAAAGAATTGATTGTTTTGAAATTGTATTTAGTATTTTGTTAAAAAGAGCTATTAAACAGTGAGGAAAAAATATGGCAATGATCGATATTACTGAAAAGCCGATTATACGTCGCTCAGCAGAGGCAGCGGGAACGATTCTTCTGTCATCGGGGACCATTCAGGAGATAAAGACGGGCAGGATCAGGAAGGGCGATCCTCTGCCGGTAGCAGAGGTGGCAGGGATAAACGCAGCAAAGCAGAGCCATCTACTTATTCCCCACTGCCATCAGATCCCTCTGGATATGGCTGGTGTGGATTTTCTGATCTCTGAAGATTCTATCCAAGCAAGGTGCATCGTCAGGGCTCAGGCCAGAACAGGGGTGGAGATGGAGGCCCTTGTGGGAGTCTCTATTGCCTTGAATACACTGTGGGATATGGTCAAATATCTTGAGAAAGATGAGCAGGGCCAGTATCCGTTTACAAGGATTACTGACATCAGGGTGATTACGAAGAAGAAGGGCGAATAGCCCGGGGAAACCGGTGCGGCCCCTTATGGTTTTATACTGACTACGCCTTTGGGATGCTGCAACCTCTTTTTGTTGGTCTTGGGATTAAACATAAGGCAGTCAATGCCCGAACTCTTATATACCACAAAGGACGGAGATTCATGGCTTTTGAATCCCATGGTGCGGCAGCCATAGGGGAAATTTTTATCCCAGGTAATATAGTAATGCCTGCATCTGAGACAATCTATCATCTGACCTAATCTAAACCCAATAGTTCAGAGCTCTTCTTAAGCTCGGACCTCAGTATCGCGTTCTCATCTTTCATCTTAACTATCTCTTCATCAGCCGCTCTCAGACGTTCCGCCAGGATCTCGGCAAATATCCGATATAAAACGGCGTTAAACGCGGCCTTCTCATGTCCTTTCAGTTTATCTGAGTAAGAGGCGTCTATTGTCAGACACACGCTTTCGTCAACAGCAATGATAGAGGCCGATCTGGGAGATTGATCTATGATACCCATCTCTCCGAAGAGATCTCCCTGTCTCCTGAGAACAGCTATTGTCTCGCCCTGTTTGTAAATACCAACCTTTCCGGTGATAAGAAAATATATCCAGCTGCTGTACTGTCCCTCTTCGATTATCGTCTCACCGGGTTCATATTTTATCATCTTGCTTGATTTTAAAAGCCCCCGCAAATCGTCTTCTTTTATGAATTTTAAGGCAGTGATTGCCCGCAGTTTCCGGATTATTTCCCTGTTCTCTTTTAAATACCCTGAATCAGTCATTTTATTCCATCTATAAATCGTCGCGAGAGGTCAAAACGGAAAAAGGTATATGGCGCAAGGCATAAGGCAAAACACATTTACTTCCAAATTATTTTGGTTCCTATCTAAGATCCCGGTTCATCGGGGAACCTTGA
Source organism: Deltaproteobacteria bacterium (assembly GCA_019313825.1). Taxonomy (GTDB): domain Bacteria; phylum Desulfobacterota; class DSM-4660; order Desulfatiglandales; family HGW-15; genus JAFDAM01. The sequence goes on along the minus strand of JAFDAM010000068.1, from coordinate 602 downwards.
ACCTTATTAATATGCGTTGCCGGATTAGACCACCCTTTTCAGGCAGAGCCGACTGATGACCTCACGCCAAAATATTTTTATCATTTTAACAAAATAATCCTTAAATATCAAGAATTGAAGTTAATGAAGAAGACATATTTGAGAACCTTTCGGGTCATACTGTTATTAAAGACAATACAGATGTGTATCTTGGTAAAAGGCGAGTTATACTAAGATCATCAACTCTTTTTTACTGAATCCAATAACAAACCTGGACAACGGAACATGTAATTGTCATTCCTTATGTTATCTATTTTGCCTATAAATATGTGCATTCATGAACAAATTCTTGTGCTCTTTTTTGCTTTTTCCAATCAATCAATGTTTCATTAATCAATTAATCTTCTATCAACAGACGCATAAAACTTGCTCCTTTCCCTGAAATGCCTGCGCAATAAGGCATTTCACCTGCCAGGCAATCCCAGCAGCGTTTGATTATTAAAGTAGCTAAACTCAATGACTTACCGGCTAAAAGCCGGTAGGTTGTTCTGGGCGTAAACGCCCGTTAAGGCTAAAGCCATCTTAACTATTCGGATGAATCCGACTCAAGATCCGTTTTTTCT
>JAFDAM010000013.1 GCA_019313825.1 Deltaproteobacteria bacterium | reverse complement strand
ATCTCAAAATTGCCTCACCCATCAGGCAGCCTTTTGTCCTTGTAACATACCTTGTTTCAGACAGCTCAACGACTTCATTGGGAGTTACGAAAGGCTGGTTAAAACTTTTACTTCCATGTTCTGCCAGAGTGGCAAGTTCCTTTGTCTTTTCACCAAGTCTTTCGCCGTTCCTTTTCCCTATTTTAAAGGAATCATCAAATCGTTTTTTATAGATTACCTCCATAGCCCTCTCTTTACCCAACTCATCCAAAAGCATCTGTGAGTAAGCGGCTACGTTACGTGCGGAGGCATCCATCGCCAATTCTGCAAGCTTTCTCCTCGACACACTCGCCAATTTTTCATCCAGTGTTACCATAATATTCTCCTCCTTTTAAAAATGATTTACGTGTAAAGTTATTTGGTGAATATCTGACAATGATAACCGTTTTAATAGTCTTAATGTTAAAGCAATAAATCATTTTGGATAAGCGACTATAAAAAGAAAGTCATAGTGAAAGAACAAAGCATCAACACCCTTCACAATTGTCCTTTGTCTAAACCAAATAAATCAAAGGCTTGATATATGCAGATAAAAGTCTGAAAGCAGAATTAATGACTATATTAATAGTTGACACTCTAACTTTGAAGGCTTATATAATACCTGATTCAATTTGTCAAAGGATTTTGCTGATCCAAACCAGTATGAGTACTAAAATACCTTCTGGCCATCAATTTTTGTCTTTATTGCATTGAAAGCCTTTTCCACCATTTTCCGCCGCAACGCCCTCTCTTCTTCCCTGGACTTCGACGGATCTCCCAGGGGATAGGGAATGGCCGAAGCAGGGATGATCCTGTTAGCGCCAACCGTTTTGGAGATTGGGACAATAGTACAGATATGTACCGTTAAGATACCGGCCCTCTCTATCTCCTTTGCCATCGTTGCCCCGCAACGAGTGCATGAGCCTCATGTGGAACTGATGATAACGGCTTGGACACCATCTCTTATTAGATCCTTTACTATCTTTTGGGCAAACTCCTTTGCATTAGCCACAGAGGTCCCATTCCCCACCGTGGCATAATAATATGGATAGAGCCTGTCGATCACACCCTCCTGTTCCATCTCCCTTATCACGTCAAGGGGCAGGACCCGGTGCGGGTCCTCATTGGCATAGGTTGGGTCATAACCGCCGTGGGCCGTCTCATATTCATCCGGTCTCAGCTGGTCAACTCCTTGGATATCGTACTTCCCGTATCTTTTCGCGCTGGAGGCCTCAATGTGATCAGGATTGCCCCTTGGAACGATTCCTCCGCTCGTAATCAGGGCCAGCGTTATCTCACTTAAATTATCTATGGGAGGCAGGACCTCTACACGATCGAAAACCGGCATACAATACTCGGTAGTAAACGGCTCTCCCTTTAATTTCTTCAGGAGCATATCCACAGCCCTTGCAGCCCCTTTTTTGTCAGCAGAGTAGTTCATACGGACACCCTTCGGGATATAGCCTTCTTCCTCGGGAGAGATAAGACGTTCCCCCCTTGCCAGTTTCATCGCCAACGTGACCATCTTCCCGGACGCGTCCTTCATGCCCGTAAGCGAGGCCTTTGTTTCAATGATATAGGCGGACTTCCTGTATAACTCCACCCCGGCATTTTCAGAGAACATGCCCGTCACGGAAGTGATTCCCAACTGATCCGATACGTGGCTGCAGATTGCCCCGCAGGCGATCCCATACCTTCCCGCGTTAAAAGCCGGCCCGGCCAACAGGATATCCGGCCCGTAACCCTTAATAAACTCAAGCAATTTGTCCTTTGCCTCCTGCGGGTGCTCGTTGAAATAGTTATCGCCGCATATAACCGTCCCAACAACTTCAGCATCATGTCCAAAAAACTCCTGGAAGAGAAGGCCCGGCCCAACGGCCCCCTCTCTGCCCAATGGCCCTGTGCCGGCCTTATCCTCTCCGCCAATCCGGCCGAAAAACTGATTCAAATAGTGAACAACTCGATATTTTCGTTCCATAGCAAACCCTACACCTCCCTCGAGGACAGTGTTTCGAATCCCAACTCATTCGTAGCCCCCATAATTACCTGAAGTTCGGCAGTGATTCCGCCTTCTACGCTTAGGCTGCCGGACATTCCTCCTGCTAATTTCTCTATTATCCTTTCATCGCCGATGACCTTATCCATGGGTGGAAGTGAGATCAATTCATTGGCATTTCCCACGCTGATTACGGCATTGGCATGGGGGGTTGAATCGGCCAGCGATTGCGAACCTCCGTCAATCCCGGCGAATTCATCGGTGACCATGACGGTGGCAATTCCCTTTTCCTCAATCTTGGCGCAGTTCATCATGACATCCGCGTCCGGATTCCCAAAGCCCTCCTTCGAGATGACCACACCATCCGCGCCCAGCAATTCCACCAGCTTGACGGCGTAATCCGAAGATCTCTGTTTATCCCTTAGCGTAATATTTGTATTGGATACGATTATCCCGACAAAATTGAGATCGACCCCGTCCCTCATCAACAGTTCCTCAATAATGGGATTGTTCTGATGATGGTAGGTCGTGTTTTTGTCACAGGCTGAGACGCAATTGCCGCTTACAACGGCGCCGTCCATGACCTCTGTGGGAAGCAGGAGAGTGGGTAAGACGTTTTTCACATTTTGCCCGTAGAGATAGCTGTCATGGAGCAGACCCTGGCTTAGCAGCATATAGAGATAGGCTATCCTGGGAAGATCTTTACTGCCTTCATTTATCGAAGATGGTCTCTTAAATTCAAACCGGTCTACTCTGCCCGGTTTGACATCGCGTCCCGCTTCACCCAGATACGCGGCGGCACGCAGACCGGCAAGACGAAGCAATTCCTCATGCTCATGTTTAGAGACGTTGTTTGCGACATCGATTATCAGGGCGATATTCAGGAGTTTCGAGAAGGAAGTGTATTCTGCGCCCGGGCCGTTCATGTCTATCATACCTTCCTGAAATCCCACGACCTGCCCAACCGTCACCACTGAACAACCTTGAAGCACATGGGTCCTTCCACTGCCGACTGTCTCCACACCTGAGATAAAACCCGGGAATATCCCACCGCGCCCTTCAACTTTAACACGGGGTTCAATCACGTCTTTAACCGGTATTATGCGTGTGCTTTCACCAGGCCTTGCAATTTCCGCAGTGATAGAGGTGATGCGGGTATCACCCCCTTGCGCCTTCTTAATAAGTTCGTCTCTATCAATATACAGGGACCTCTTTTTTATAAGGGTCTTTCGCCCCCACTTGACCTCTTCGATCAATATGCGTCCTAATTCCAATGTCATTGTGAAACCTCCCAAAAAAAAAGGACAGGGGAACTTACGGGTTGTCCCGAAAGCTCCCCTGTCCTTTTACCTGAGAGATTACCCATGACGGACGGCCTTGGGCTTTCCCCTTCGGTGGCCTTTTATAAAGCTCTCTCCAGAGGATAAAATGGATCGCAGTCCTTTTGCCTGAGAGTTTCCCCCGAACTATCGGGGTTGCACCTTCGGCGCCTCGCATGGTGGTGTAAAAATCTAACCAGCGGGGTCTCTCCCAAAATCCATTGTTTCGTATTATTACAGAGAAATGAATATGCGTCAAGGGAAAAAACGATGGCAAATCACTCCCGGACCTTGAAACGCTTTCACTTTTCTACTGCCCCCCGTGCAATGTGAATGTTTATGGGTTATGAGGGAAAAGTTTTACGTGTCAAGAGAAATGGTAATAAAACTAGTGTCCGATTGCATATCCCTGCCGGCGCGGGTCTGCCCCGGCAAAAAGCGCATGATTCTCCCGATCGATTAGAATGACCTGCGCGCCACCGCAGACAGCGTCCCAGTCAGATCTGATGTTAAGCTGGTGCCCCTTTGCCTTGAGACCGTTGATCGTCTCCCCTGGAAACCGGTCCTCTATTGAAATGCTGTTGTCCGGATTGTATCGCCACCTGGCTGCTTCAACGGCCTCCTGCGGGTCAGCGCCGAACTCTATTAAGTTGCATGTTACTTGCATGAGTGTCTGAGTCTGGCCGTCGGCGCCCGGTGAACCAAGCACGGCAAAAGGATGTTCGCCCTTGAGGATCATGGCCGGGGTAAGGGTGTGATAAGGGCGCTTGTGTGGTTCGAGACAGTTGATGTGGCGAGTATCCAAACGAAAATCCCTGCCCCGGTTATGTAACAAGATACCGGTGCCGTCGATCATGGTCCCGCTGCCAAACGGCTCGTAAAGGCTCTGGATCAAAGATACGGCATTGCCGTGTTGGTCGACTACAGCCAGGTATACGGTGTCCTCACCTGAGCTACTAAAGTCAGTCGGTTCAATAGGGGTCGCTGCCGCCTCTTTGCTGAGCCTGATGAATTGCTTTCTTGCATAATCCTTTTCAAGCATCCTTTCGACCGGGACATGGTGAAATTCCGGATCGCATACATATCGATCTCGGTCAGCAAAGGCCAGTTTTGTTGCCTCGACAATTTGATGGACATAATCAGCCGTGTTATGACCGGCTCCTGCCAGGTCACAGTTTTCAACAATGTTGGCAATCATGGGCCAAGCGATTCCCTGACTGTTGGGCGGATGCGTGCACAGGGTATAACCTCGATAATCAGTCTGGATAGGATCATGCCAGGTCGATCTATGATCGGCCATGTCTTCAATTGAGAATAGGCCTCCTGATTCATTTGAAAAATCAATTAGAGTCTCGCCGAGTTCACCACGATAAAACACATCTCTCCCTGTCTCAGCAATTTTTTTCAAGGATTTTGCCAGATCAGACTGCACAAGACGCTCGCCGGGCACCGGTGCACGGCCACGGCTAAAAAAGACCTTCTCCGCGGCCGCTGATCTCTTAAGCGTTTCCGCCCACTTTTCAATGAACCAGGTCAGCTCCCTGTAGACAGGAAAGCCGATTTCAGCCAGGTCGATCGCACGCCTCAAGAGTCGGTCGAGGTCCATACAGCCGTATTTTCTGATCAGTTCGGCCCACCCGTCGACTACACCTGGCACGGTTGCGGACAATACACCCTTGGGCGGGATACGATCAAGGCCCATCTCAGTGTATGTCTCGCAACTTGCCCTGTATGGTGAACGACCGCTGGCGTTAAGTGCCTTTAACTGCCCGGTTTGTGCCATGTAAACTAAAGCAAAGAGATCTCCGCCGAGCCCATTCATGTGGGGTCTGACCACCCCCAGGACGGCATTCGCAGCAATAGCCGCGTCAACCGCAGTGCCTCCCTCCTGGAGGATGGCCGCTCCGGCCTGTGAGGCGAGTGGGTGCCCTGCAACAATCATCCAGTCATTGCCCATAACCAGTGGACGGTGTGAAACAAACTGTGTTTTCATCGTTTTTATCTCTTCTATCAGCAATTCGTGATATTACATTCCAATTAAGTATGTAGTATTGAAAAAATCAGATTAACCGCAGATCTTTTATCCGGTTCCGACACCAACTATCTCTTTTTCGCCATCCTTTCCGTATATGCCGGGAAAAACCTGTTGATCAGAAGCGCATTCTTTGTCTTCCCCGGATGTATCTCATATTTATCCTTCTTCAAACCGAGAAACACTTCCTTTGCCAATGATTCAGGAGACATCTTGGGGACAGAGGGGCCCAGCCTTTTTGTCATTGGGGTATCCACAATTGGAGGAATAATCTCAAAGACCTTAACAGGGGAATCCTCCAGCCGGTATCGCAAGGCCTTGGAAAAGGCATGTATGGCAGCCTTTGAAGCGCAATAGCCTGGTGAATCTTTTTTCGGTACAATACCCAAGAAGGAAGATACATTTATGATCGCCGCTTCATGTGCCTCCATCAGAATTGGCAAAAAAAGTTTTGTCAAACGGACATTCGCCCTGAAATTGATATCGATTTCCTTTGCGAGTGCGAGACCTATTCCTGAACCTCCGCCGGTTATGAATGCGGTGTTTTTACGTAACTGCATGATTAACCCCTCCGTATCACTGACATTAAGATTGTTATTATCTTATATCCTCTTTAAACACCACTCTGGATCAGTAATGTCTGGTTAGGATTTTGCATTAATGACATTTGTATTCTAAAGAGACCCCTACGGGCCATCAACTTCCATATGACGGCATTGCAAAATCCTAACCAGACATTACTGACTCTGGATAATTATCCAAAGTTAGTGAAAAATCAAGTCGTAATACATAGATCCCTACTATCCGTAAGCATTTATTAAACAGATGTTTAAATATCAAAGGCTGTCTTGACAAGCATATTCAGGGCTTTTGGCAAAGTAATTGACACCAAACCGCCTATCTCATATTATCTTGTCATTGCAGAAAAGCTTATCGTGCCTTGATATCAGGGCTGATCTGTCTGTATTCAAGACTAACCTGATTCCATGCCCTCATAGTCCTGACTATTGAGATAGTACTTATATTCAGGTGTAAGTCTATACACTGCAACTGTCTTTTACTTTCAAATTAATTTACTCACAGATTACTATAAGGAATCATTTTTTATGGGATCAGAACGAGTAGATACAACAGATCAATCAGATAAAATCAATAGCCCTGTTGAAACAGAATGCGGGAGATCAAGGCTGCGAACCAATCTTGCTGTCCTGGGTGCTGCCATAGGCACGTTCCTGGCTGCGCTTGATATCACAATCATGGGAACGGCGATGCCCACAATCATATCAATTCTTGGAGGGTTCGAGATCTATAGCTGGGCCTTTACCAGCTACTTCCTGGCCTCTATCGTCTCCACGCCGATATTCGGAAAGCTTGCCGACATGTACAGCATTAGGAAAATCTTCCTCGCATCCGTATGGGTCTTTATCGGTGCATCCGTACTTTGTGGAATGTCTCAGAACATGTATCAGCTCATAGCCTTTCGAGGTCTGCAGGGGGCAGGGGGAGGTGCGCTTATAGCCCTCTGCCTGACTGTTATAGGGGCAATATATCCGCCTGAAAAGATTGGCCGCATGCTTGGTATAATGGCCGCAGTCTGGGCTCTTGCAGCTGTAATGGGGCCCATCATAGGAGGGTTATTGGTTGAGAAGATATCCTGGCGATGGATCTTTTATATCAATCTGCCCTCCGGGCTTGTTGCAGCGGCACTTGTCGCGGCCGGTCTTGGCAAGGTGCGCAATCGACAACACGGCAAGCCTGATTATATCGGGGGGGTAACGCTCCTGTGCGGTGTGCTTGCCCTGCTGCTTGTGGCCGGGCAGGGTGAAACAAGACCTTTCAGTCCCTTGGATGCCTGTCTCTTGGTTATAGGCGTTTTCTGTATAGTAGTGTTTATATGGAACGAATCGAGGACAGAGGAGCCTATTCTTCCTCTTTCACTGTTCCGGATCAAGACCTTTTCTATGTGCAATGCATTGGGATTCTTTGCCGGGGCCGCAACCTTCAGCGTGTCTGCCTATCTGCCCCTTTTCTACCAGACTGTCATAAAATCTTCAGCCCTCAGGGCCGGGGCAGTCCTAATGCCTCTGAGCATTTTTTGGGGAGTAGCCAGTGCCGGTGGTGTAAACCTGTTACTTGGCAGGGTCAGCCATCATAAGTTGCTGGCCCTGGGTTTCGGATTTATGGTCTCTGCCTATGCTATCCTTTCACAGATCGATGCAGGGACCAGTGCATGGGTGCTTTATCTCAGCACCAGTATCCTGGGAATCGGCCTGGGATTCGCCGCTCCCATGATCCTAACGCTTATTCAGACGAGTGTCTCTAAAAGAAACTTAGGTGTTGCAACCTCTTCTGCCATGTTCTTCAGACAGTTGGGCGGTGCCGTAATAATCAGTAGCCTTGGGGGTGTAATGAGCCGTGGGTTGACCAAGCGTCTGGCGGCCCTGGGAAAAGATCCGGCCTACAGGGAAGTCGCTCAGGCCATTACCAATCCCAGGGATCTGATTCGCCCTGAGGTGATGGAACGGTTTCCAACTGAGACAGTGGATATGCTCAAGGGGATGTTTGCCGAATCCTTCACCTCCATATTCAGGATTGCCCTTATCATTGTCGGAATCGGACTTGTCCTGAGCATCATCTTTGTCTCAATGTCCAGGAAGACCGACTCTGAAAATGAAGGGAGACAAGGCTAACCTTGACCATTGCTCACCGTTATGGGGGGATCGCGGTAAAGTAAAGAATCCACGCCCAAATAAATTGTGTCAAAACTGGATGGATACATTTAGGAGATTCATATTGAAACGATAAATGGCTTCAATATGATACAGTTGTAGAGCGGATTGTTCATGCTGGATTTGTAATAAGATTCGAGATTAGAGGCATTTGGAAGTTATACCGTAACTATGGCCTAATTCTTGCGTGATATTTGTGTTTCAGACCCAAATTTGATATATTACATAGATAATGGATCGAAAATATTGCCGATCATAGAATAAACCAAATAAAGTGGAGGAAGACCATGACGCGTAAGTCAGTTTTTCGTGATCCGGATCTATGCGTTAACTGCAAGGCATGTGTCATTGCGTGCAAGGTAAAGCATATGTGGCCTCCGTATAACACCACCGGGGCCATGGCCGAGCCCGAAGGGGTAAATCTGCTTCAGGTGTATCAATATGGACCTGAAATCAGTATGGATGGCAAAGTACATCAGCCCTTTGTGAGTATCGCCTGTATGCATTGCGAAGATGCCCCTTGTATCAAGGTGTGTCCGTCAACAGCTATCTCAAAAGATCCTGAAACGCGCATAACTCTTGTGGATGGAGACAGGTGTATTGGTTGTAAGGCATGTTTGTGGGTGTGCCCGTATGGTGCTCCGAGCTATAATGATGATGGAAAAATGGTGCTTTGTAATCTGTGTATAGACAGGTTGAGGGAAGGGAAAAAAACTGCCTGTGAGGCAGCATGTCCTGCCAGTGCAATATATATTAGTTCTCCCGAGGATATATCCAAACTCCGCTCGCGTATAGCTGTTGAGAGGATAGCCAAAGGGACTATGGAATAGATAACGTGTTTTTCCATACCTTTACTATCCATGAATGTAATACGGAATGGTAATTTTTATGTCTTCTTGGACTACATTCGTTAAGTGCCAAGCCTATGATTTGAATTAATACGGAGGCATCATGAACGGAAAGAAAATCATCAGAAGCACGTGTAAAGCCTGTCATGGGGGTTGCGGTGTATTGGTAACCGTTGAAAATGGCGTCGTCACTTATCTGGAAGGGGATCCGGATTCCCCCACAAGGGGCACGATGTGTGCAAAAGGATTGTCAAGCATTCAGCATATGAATCACCCTGATCGTCTTACATATCCTTTAAAACGGGTTGGAGAGCGAGGAGAAGGGAAGTGGGAAAGGATAAGCTGGGACGAAGCCCTTGATACTATAGGTAATAAGATGAAAGGATTTATTGAGCAGTATGGGCCGAATTCCGTATGCAACAGTCAGGGAACCGGCAGGGGATACGGAAGATATACGGTCAGGCTGGGCAACTCCTACGGCACGGGGAACCGGGGTTTGGGAACCAGCCATATATGCTATTTCCCCAGGCTTAAGGCGTTTGAGGCCATATTCGGGGTCAACAGGTTGTACTGCGATTATCATGGCTGGGGCGGAGAGTATCCTAAGACCCAGATATCCTGGGCCAAACAGATAGAGCACACCAATGCAGACGGTGAAATGGCGGTATGGTTCCTCGATTCCTTAAAACATGCCAAGAACCTGATAGTCGTGGACCCGAGGGCAACATCTATTACTAACCAGGCGACTCTCTGGCTTCAGATAAGACCCGGTACGGACGCTGCCCTTGCAATGGGCATGCTCAATATCATCATTTATGAAAATCTATATGACAAGGAATTTGTTAACAACTGGTGCGATGGATTCGATAAATTGAAAGATCGTGTTCGGGAATTCACGCCCGAAAAAGTGTCAGAGATTACATGGATTCCAAAGGAAAAGATTATACAGGCTGCGAGGATCTTTGCCCTTGAAAAACCCGGCTGCATTCAGACCGGCGAACCCCTTGACGCCATACATAATAGTCACTCAAACGCTTTGTCAATTATCGCCATAATGGCTATAACAGGCAATGTGGAAAGACCTGGCAGCATGATGTGCTGGGTTCCCCCGGATACAGGACCTATGGAGGTCTTCCACTGGGAGATTGCAGACAACGTAACAAAGGAAAACCTGGAAAAGGGTATTGGCAGAGATAAGTACAAATTTCGGCCCCCAGGTTTCTGCCATACTGAGACAGTCTTAAGACAACTTAGAGAAGGTAATTGTGCAATCAGGATGTTGCATCAGCATGGTGGTAACTTTTTATTCAGTTTGACCAATACAAAGAACGTATATAAATCGCTTTTAAACCTGGAGTTCATATCGATTGCAGATCAGTTTATGTCCACATTTTGTGAGATCGCTGATATAGTTCTGCCTGTGGCCCACTGGCTGGAAGAAGACGATATATGGGACATGCACCCGGGATTCATGGTCAGGGCGAATAACAAGGCAGTGGAACCGCCGGGTGAAGCCAGATCGACAGCCTGGATATACCTTGAGATTGGGAAAAGGGTCGCTCCGAAGTTTTGGCCATGGGAAACCGTGGAAGATATGCTGAACTATCAGCTTAGGAAGGCCGACATAAAGTGGGAGGACTTCAAAGAAATAGTAATGCTGGCCAGGACGGGCAAAGACCAACCTTACTACAAGTACAAGACCGATTATTGGAGAAAAGGAGGAGGGTTTCCAACCAAGACAGGCAAAGTAGAGCTATGTCCTACAATGCTGGAAGATCTTGGATATGATCCTCTGCCCTATTATGAGGAGCCCTGTGAGAGCTATTATTCAACTCCGGAACTTGCTGAAGAGTATCCACTGATATTAAATACTGGTGGACGTGTAGCATACAACTTTCATACCCAGTTTACCAATCTCCCATGGATAAGAGAGATGCAGCATTACCCTCGCGTACAGATCCATCCGGACACGGCGCGTGAGTATGGCATTGAAGAGGGGGATTGGGTGTGGATAGAATCGCTGAGAGGCAGGATAAGACAAAAAGCAAATCTTTTCGCAGGCATGGATCCTCGCATTGTTGTCGTTCAGGCGGGGTTTTGCTATTGGGAGAAAAAGGGGCATGCGCGATTTTTAACAAGCAATGCCAATGTCCTTACCGATGATGCAGGCCCTTTCGATGTGGCGATAGGTTCTTCAAACTATAGGGCCTTACTATGTAAGATATACAAGGTTAAGGATGGTGACCCATTATATGATCCAATAGATATGGATAACTAATGTGGTACCTTAAACAAGGGATTGATTTAAAGGTTCTTTTCCCAATTAGTTGGGAGAAAGTGGTCAAGGGTTCTAGGATTCAAGGGGTCAAGTGAAATGCTCAAGAATTATAAAGATCTGTAAAGAGTAGCAAATGTCGTACAACCTTTTTTTGGAAAGCTATAGATTCTCAAGAAGATTCATAAAAGATGAGATATATGGCCCGATATCCCAGATCAAAAGGGCTGCTGTATCTACTCCCTCAAATATTACTTAGGGATATGGTCGGAAAATGACCGCATATTATAGATGCTTAAAGCATTGATAGTAATCTTAGAAAACAAGCATTTGTCGAAGATCCCGTGCACTTTTACGGGGACCCCTTGACCCCTTGAATCCTTTTGTTCAACCAAATTGGAGATGAACCAATAATATCGCTTTTATAGGTAATCAAGTTTCGACCTCCAAAGGGAACTATTCGCTTCAGTCTACTAAAAGGGGAATGCATGTTAAGCAAAGCAGAGGATTTTCTGGATGAAGAATCACTAAAGGTTAATACCAAAGAAATTGGTGAATTATGCGAAGCAAAAAGCAGATTTTTAATAGAAGTCTATTGGGAATATGTGCGGTCAGCTTTTGTCAAGGAAGATGAGCTAATAAAAGAGATATACCCCGAAGATGCTTTTAAAAAGTTTAAGGATAAAAAGGTAGAATATTTCCCGCCATCCTGGAAAGATTATTTCAAAAAGTATGTAGAAGATAGGCTCGAAAAAACAGAGTCAAGAAAGATATTAAGGTCTTTCTTGTCGTTAAAATATAGACCTCCTATCCACAAAAGAACTTATACTTCTATACTCGAGATAATGAACCATCTTGCTTGCTTGATATATTATTTCATGTATTTATCGCCAAATTTGCCTTTGGAAGTCACTACAAGTGTGGATCTTGCCATGACAAGAGTAGTGCATCAGACCACAAGAGGTATACGGATATTGGGTGAAAAGAGGGGACGTCCAGAAAGCGCCGACGCAAACCGGCATGAAATAGGAGGTTAAAGTCCTTAACTGACTTCCTGGGATCCTACTAAATCACTTGGGTCGTTATATCAACCTAATACCTAATATATTTCGTTTCTTTTTTTCTTGACCCATAAGGGGAAGGCACCTATACTTTGATCCGAAAAATAGAGTCCTTATCAATGCGACCAATTAATAAATGGCTGGCAAATCTGTAAAATTACGCTTCACTTCTCATTATAGAAACAGAAGTTCGTGTTCTTCTATTACCACGCTGAAAGAATTGAATGATGCATTCCTGGAATATTGGGCCTCGAATTAGAGGTTTGAAATGTGGGTTTACATATTCATAATATTTCTATAATTCAAAATTACTGCAATAATAAACGCTAATAAAATTTCCAATTTAGTAAATCAACATAATTCTTGGAACTGGAATTCAGGGATTTATGGTCATAATAGTGTTTATTGATCCTTTGCTGGGCAACAATCAGAACATTCTTTTACTTCGATGTGGAAATCGTTTATGGAGGATACCGCCTGCCGTATGGAACTGAAATCAGCTGAGCGAGCGTTGAAAAATTGTTCATCTCTATATTGGAAACCATTAAGTGTCCAAATATACATTTTCGGATGGGTGCCAGTTAATCCTTAATAGAATAGGGGGGGGTTGTGAGGTTAGAACTTCGGATACTTAACATTAAAGATGTGCGTCTTAATGGTAAGACTGGGATTAAAAACAATATACTCCAGATCGACCATCAAGAGCTTAAGGAACTTTTACAAAAGGATAAAAGATTTGAAAGTGTAGATATCGCGCTTGCCAGACCCGGTGAAAACAGCAGGATACTGCAAGTTGCAGATGTTATTGAGCCAAGGGCAAAAATTGACAGCTTGGTTGAAGACTTCCCCGGCGCATTAGGTAAACAGGGAATTGCAGGAGAAGGGAGCACATGTGTACTTCGTAATGTTGCTGTAATTATTAATGACCAAAGTCAGCTATGTTTAAAAGGTCCTTATCTGCCTGGTAAGATCTTAGATATGTCCGGACCTGCCGCGGAATTCAGCATCTATTCCAAAAAACAGATTGTAGCGGTTCTTCCCAAACCGTCTGATAGTGTTAATAGGAATGATTATCTCTTAGCCCTTAAAATCGCCGGGTTGAAGACTTCAGTGTACCTGGCCAGCGCAGGAAAAGAATTGGTCCCGGATGAAAAAGAGGTATATGAATTGCCACCTCTCACAGAAACCTCCAAAGGCATGGAAGGCTTGCCTAAAGTGGCATACATCTTCCAGGTCTATATGAACCAGCTAGAAAAGATAAGAGGTGAGCCTATCTTTTATGGTGACAGTATCAGAAGTCTTTTCCCGACTATTATTCATCCGAATGAAGTCTTTGACGGGGCCATTGTTGATGCTTTTAAGGGAGGCGCAGGCGAGACATACGCCGTTCAAAACCATTCAGTCATCAAAGAGCTATACTCCAGACACGGAAAGGATCTCTGTTTTTGTGGTGTGGTTCTTACAGTATCCCATAGCACTGATCAAGAGATAGAAAGATCGGGAGTTATGGCGGCCAAGCTTGTGAAGTCGGTATTAGGTGCGGATGGAGTAATTCTCACCAAAGCATGGGGTGGGGCACCTGAAATTGATATGGGGCAAGCTGCTGCTAAGTGTGAAGAACTCGGTGTCAAAACAGCACTTCTTATGTGGAATATGACTCCTGCAGGAGCTGGAGGTATATTGTTTAACTATCCGAAGGTTAACGCAATAACGGCGACAGCCAATTTAGCAAAGCCTCTCAAATTCCCTGCTATGGGGAAAATAATAGGAATACCGGGTATACTCCCAACAGGCGAGTCGATTAATGATGAGTTTAGAAGATCGAAGTGGGACATCCTAGGAATACCAGACAACCTGGGTCATTCAAACTTTGTTTCGGTTGAATATTAATCCGTATTTAATTCTGATGGATCTAATCCGTCAAGACGATAGGAATATTTTTGTAGGAGGTAAACAAAATGAAAGTAAGATTTGCGGATATGAGGTCACCTGAGATTGAGGAGGTGTTAAAAAAATCCAATGTGGTTATTCTGCCTGTTGGCTCTACCGAGCAGCACGGTAAACATCTGCCGGTAAACTTTGATGCCTTTTCCGTCACATACCTGGCCGAAGAGGCAGCTAAAAAGGTCACTGCTGAAAACGACGTTCATGTCCTGGTGGCTCCAACCGTCGCTTATGGTGAAGCGTTTGGCGGACCTCCCTTTGAAAGGCCCAGGCCCGGTGATATCTCAATCAGCCTGGATATTTCCATCGGGCTTATTACGGATATTTTGCGGAGCCTTGTGCTTCAGGGATTTAAAAATATTCTGGTGCTTAACGGGCACTGGCAAAACACCCCTCCTATCTCCATTGCCATTCGCAAAGTTCAACTGGAATTTAGTGATATTGGTTTATTTGCAGCCAATTCATATAACCTGGCACAGGATGTGTGGGATAGTGTCTGTAATGGTGGAAAGGAGGTCCAGGGTCATGCCGGGGAAAGAGAAACAGCCGTCGCCCTTGCCATAGAACCGGAGAATGTCCGGATGGAGGATGCGGTCTACGAAGGATCGCACGGCATGTCCCTACCCCCGAAATTTATGACCCCTATCGGACGTGGGTTGGTCTTTTGCAACACCCGTGTTCCCGGTTTAAGAGTTTCGGGACTGCATTTAAAGGGATCGGTCCCGGCGACTAAAGAGGCGGGAGAAAAGATAAATACTGCGGTTATTGACGTGCTTGCGGAGATGATTGTGGCCATAGCGCAATCAGAGAGTATGAAGCACGAAGAGAAGGATTAGATGGATGGATATTCTGGAGGAACTGACCTATCGCACATATTAATTATTTTTTTAATCAGAAAGGAGGTGAGTAATAAACAGTGGTCATGAGTGGAGGTGATTCATTCAGTATTAACCGATTACAAAATTAACAGGAGGGATTAATAATGAATAGGAAAAGTTTTAAAAAATACATCGGAGGCTTAACGCTATTATTAATACTGTCTTTAATACCATACCTGGTGGTTAATATCGAAGCAAAAACAGTAACGTTTAAAATAGTTACAATGCAGCCCAAAGGTAAGCCCATATCTAAGAATCTTATGATGTTTGCAGATGCGCTAAAAAAGAAGTTCAACGGACAAGTCATAATAAATTTACTCGGTGGGCCTGAAGTCATCGGTCCATTTCAGCAACATGAGGCAGTCAGGAGCGGACAGATTGATATGGCACTCACTTCCTGCAGCTTTTACTCTTCTCTGACTCCATTGTCTCATGTCAATATGTTTTCAAACCTCACGCGTGCCGAGCTGCTTAAAAAAGGTTTTTATGACATCCATGAAGAAATCCACAGGAAAATCGGGTTAGGATATTTGGGAGAGATCACATTTGATGTGCCGTTTTTTATTTTCACTAACTTTGAGGTCAAATCTTTAAAAGATTTTGTCGGGAAGAAAATACGTGTTTTTCCGGCAATAACACCTTTCATGAAAGCCCTGGGGGCAGCCCCTGTTATGATGGGACAGCACGAGATATATTCCGCCATGGACCGGGGAGTTGTTGATGGGTTTGTCATGTCCACGGGCGGTTTTGTAAAGGGCCATAGCTGGCATGAAGTGACCAAGTATATGATAAAACCCCCGTTTTATCGAGGTGGTCTGGCTCTCCTGATCAATCCCAAAAGCTGGGACAAGGTTCCAAAAGATTTACAGAAAAAGATCAAGGATTGGAAATATAATGTATGGGATCCCGATCCTAATGGTGGAGAATGGTTTGTCAACTTTACGAATGACGAGACAAAATTGGTAGAGCAAAGTGGTGTGAAGGTTATTGAACTTTCACCGGCTGATGCCAAGGTATATCTAAAAAAGGCCTATGAATCCGCATGGGAGAGTATCATAGCAAAGGAGCCGGTCGAGGGCCCAAAGTTGCGGAAGATGCTGTTTGATGAAAGCCGTCTTTCCCAATGAATGAAATCCTTTGAAATTGATCAATATATCCATAAAAATCATAGAATGAGAAACGTGACGCTCAGGGGGGATTTTTCCCTCCCTGAGCCTTATTCCACTCAACAATTTAGAGGATTTTGCTGGTATGGAAAAGATAAAAAAGATTTGGAACGGATTTGATTTCATATTAAGTTTGTTAGCCGTGATAGGGATGGTACTTCTGTTTATGATGATGTTGGCCGTATGCTGGGAAGTGTTTACCAGGTATTTTTTGGGACGCGGGACAATATGGGTCATCGAATTAAGTGAATATACAATGCTGTACATGACCTTTTTAGGTACTGCCTGGTTATTAAAAAATGAGGGACATGTGGAGATGGATATTATAATGGCTTTCCTGAACCCGAGGACTCAGCGGTTTCTTAAGGTTACCACCTCCATTATAAGCGGCCTTCTTTGCCTTCTTCTTACCTGGTCAGGTATAGAGGTGGCAGTGGATCATTTACAAAGAGGTCTTCATCAGCCTACACTGGTAGCCCCACCGGACTTTCCTATCTTTATTGTCATCCCCATAGGCTTTTTTTTACTTTTTGTACAATTCATGAGAAGGGCCCACGGCTTTCTGATTGTTAAGGAACCGAAAAAAGAAAAAGAACGAGTATTGGCATAAGATACCTTCGAGAGGTGATTACACATGGAATGGTGGTTGGTCTTCTTAATCATATTTGGCGGCCTTATTTTTTTGATGTTGTCCGGAATGCCGGTGGCATTCGCTTTTTTGCTCATGAACACCATATTCGCTTATTTCCTCTGGGGAGGTCTGAGCGGTTTACATGGGGTCATAAGGAGCACTTTTCAGTCAGTAACCATCTTTGCATTATTGCCGTTGCCCTTGTTTATTCTTATGGGCGAAGTCATGTACAATTCCGGGCTGGTTGTAAACCTGATCGATACCTTAGACAAATTATTGGGCCGAATGCCCGGCAGACTCGGACTGCTGGCCGTGGCAGGAGGAGCTCTTCTTTCAACATTGACAGGTGCCAGTATGGGTAGCACGGCCATGCTGGGTTCAACGTTGGTTCCCGAGATGGAGAAGAAAGGTTATCAAAAACCCATGACCCTGGGGCCGATCCTGGGTAGCGGAGGGCTTGCCATCATGATTCCCCCGAGCAGCCTGGCCGTTCTTTTAGGCGCTATTGGGGAGATATCAATCGGCAAGCTGTTGGTTGCCATTATCATCCCCGGGATTGTGATGGCATTTTTGTATGCAGGATATATCATCATAAGGTGCTGGATACAGCCATCCATTGCCCCACCTTATTATGTTCCCCCAACTCCCATGTCAGACAAAATCATTTCTCTTGTAAAGTATGTGCTGCCCCTGTCGATCATTATCTTTCTTGTCGTCGGTGTTATCTTCGTTGGTATTGCTACGCCGACTGAAGCAGCGGCTACGGGCTGCTTCGGCACTTTTGCTTTGGCTGCGGCTTATGGAACACTTAAGTGGGATATGGTTAAAAAATCCATTAAAAATGCCTTTAGAATCACTGTTATGATGCTTATGATTATTGCAACTGCAACCTGTTTCAGCCAGATCATGGCCTTTACCGGTGCCAGCGAGGGGCTGGTTCGATTTACAACCGGCCTTCCTCTGTCTCCCATAATGATTATCATAACCATTCAGTTGGTGCTGATCTTTTTAGGAATGTTTCTGGGCGTTGTCCCCATCATGATGATTACGGTTCCTATTTTTATGCCCATTATTTATGAACTGGGTTTTGACCCTATATGGTTTGCTGTCATCTATCTTCTCAATATGGAGATGGGTACGACATCACCGCCATTCGGGTTATCCCTTTTTGTCATGAAGAGTGTTTCCCCTCCTGATACTACAATGGCAACTATATATCGGGCTGCTTTACCATTCCTTTATTGTGATGTTATAGCCATCGCAGTGATAATTGCCTTTCCGTCCGTAGCACTATGGTTGCCGGAACTGATGTATTAACCAGGGAGATTTCATTAAAAGACTATTTTGAAAGGAGACAACACTATGGGCAAAGAGAATTTTGTAAGTCTTATAGTTACGAGTGAACAACACCGGGGACTTGAGGCTGATAAATTGGATTCCATCAGCAAGGAAGCTCTTGTTAAAAGCGCGTTGGCCTTAAGGGCCCGAGATCTCTTTACGGTTGTGAAAGTGCTAATATCCCAGGTCGGCAAAGAGAAGGCAAAGGAGCTTCTCGAAGAGGCCCAGTATTCCATTTTCCTTCAGAGGGGAAAAGATGCGGCAGAAAAAGCGGGCAACCCCAAAGACATAGACGGTTATGTTGAAGCCAATACTATTAACCTTCTGGCCTGCATCCCTACAGCACCCATTCCCGAAGTTATTGAAAGGACAGAAAAGAAATATCTCTTCAGATGTACAAAATGTTCTCAAGCAGAGTCTCTTCTAAATTTTGGGGCCGGAGATTCGAAAGGACTGGTGGAAGCCTCGCATTGTTCTGAAGATCAGGATACACTAGAGGTTGTAAAATACATGTGCCCCCATGATACTGCCTGGGCAAAAGGCTTCAACCCGGATATGAAATTTGCGAGAACAAAATTTTTTCTTGATGGAGATGACTACTGTGAGTTTGTAGCGGAGATAGAAGATTAAAAAGGAGACCGTTATGAAAGTCATGTTAGAAGATATGCGATGGCCTGAGGTTGAGGAGGCCCTAAAGACACCCAATGTGGTTATTTTGCCGACAGGCTGTCTTGAGCAGCATGGAAGGCACCTCCCGCTCAGTGTTGATACCCGTTGCGCCGCCCATGTATCGGAACTGGGCGCAATAAGGGTCAGAAAGGAGAAAAACATCAGGGCACTGGTTGCCCCCCCTGTTTCTTACGGGGAGACTTTCACTTTTCGGCACTACCCTGGAACCGTCGGGCTTTCCGTGGATACGACAATCAGGGTTATCGAGGACATTGTCAGGGGTTTCATCAGCCAGGGGTTTAAAAACATTCTGGTCATTAACGGCCACTTCAGCAACACTCTTCCCATCTCGGTAGCTCTTCGCAAGATATCCTCGGACTTTCCGGAACTGGGCCTTTTCGCTGTGTACTGGTGGGTGCTGGGCTCGGAATTTATTCTGGGGGAACGGAAATCAGATGTAATGGCGCATGCCTGTGAGCTTGAAACTTCCGCCACCCTTGTTATACAGCCGGAGAATGTGGATATGAATGAGGCAGTAAAAGAGATCCCCCCTCTTCCCTTGCCGGAGAAATGGTTCTCTTGTGATTTCTATGGCTCAAGGAAACTGATTCATACTGCCCGGAAATTTCCACAGATGGGAGAGGATGCAGGTGTGATGGGAGATCCGACTGTGTCCTCAAAGGAATACGGTGAGAAAGCTATTGAAGCATGTGTGGATGGTTTAACGGAGCTGCTCGTGGAGATAGTGGAGTCAGAAGGAAGGATTCAATAGGTCAAATTTACTCTAAACAGGATTGCCCCTATGATGAAAACCAACAAAAAACAGGTGATCCAAAGCAGTTGCAGCCTCTGCCATACAGGTTGCGGTGTACTTGTTCACCTGGAAAAAGGTAAAGTTATCAAGATAGAAGGTAATCCTGATAGCCCCGTAAACAGGGGAATTCTGTGCAGTAAAGGCGCCAACTCCCTGGAGCTTTTATACCATCCCGACCGCTTAAAACACCCGTTAAAAAGGGCAGGTGAAAGGGGAGAAGGAAAGTGGCAGCGGATTTCATGGGATGAGGCACTGGATGAGGTTGCAACTGAATTTATCAAAGCCAGGGATAAATATGGCGCAGAGTCTGTCGCCCTCCTGGTGGGTTCCATGAAAGGAATCAAGGATGCTTTCCTGCACAGGCTGGGCAGCGCTTTCGGAACACCCAACCATGCATATTCGGGTCATGTCTGCTGGGTCCCCGGAATATTATCCTGGAGGGTCACATGCGGTTTTTTCCCTCTGCCGGACCTGGAATATCCACCTGCATGTATCCTTAACTGGGGCCTGGATTCAGAGGGATCACTGATCTGGATGCATGATCATATCATCAGGGCAAAGGACAATGGGGCAAAGCTTATCGTCGTAGACCCCAGAAGAAGCAATCTGGCTGAAAAAGCGGATTTATGGTTGAGAATAAGACCGGGCTCAGACCTTGCACTGGCCCTGAGCATGATCCATGTAATCATAAATGAGAACTTGTATGATAAGGATTTTATCGGTCAATGGGCATTCGGCTTTGAAGAGCTTAAGGCACATGTTCAAGACTATTCTCCAGACAAGGCGGAAGAGATTACATGGATCCCGGCTGAAAAGATTGTTGAGGCCGCAAGGCTATATGCCAAGAACAGGCCTGCCACTACCGGCCTGTGGGGTAATGCCCTTGATACTAATATCAACAGCTTTGGTGCAGGCCGCGCCCTTGCAATCCTGTCTGCAATTACCGGCAATATCGATGTCCCGGGCGGTGATTGTCCAAGATTACCGTCCGGGGTGCTTGGCCGGCTCAGGCCAGAAACCAGGGCGGTTGATAAATTACCTCCGGGACAGCTTGAGAAAAGGGCGGATGCGGAGTTAAGGCTTATACCCCTCCAGCCCCAGATTACACTGGAATCAGTTATGAAAGCCGTTCTTGAAGAAGAGCCATATCCGATCAAGGTTTTATATCTTCAGGCCACTAATATATTGCTCACTTCACCCAACTCCAGGGAGGTATTCGAGGCGCTTAAAAGGGTGGATTTTTCCGTAGCCTCTGAATTGTTTATGACACCGACTGCAGAGATGACGGACATTGTGCTTCCCGCCGGGAGCTACCTTGAGGTTGATGAAATTATTGAGGGTGGAACAACCCCTGTTGTGTCAGTACAACAGAAGGTTGTGCAGATAGGTGAATGCTGGTCTGATTACAAGATTTTAAGTAACCTTGCCGGCAGGTTGGAATTAAGTGAGTATTTTCCTGAAGAGAATGATTCATTGGATGCCATGTTAAAGCCTCTGGGAATGACGTTTGACGAATTCAGAAATGTTGGGACAATCAATTCTGCAACGCGCTACCGTAGATACGAAACAGAAGGTTTTTCAACGCCTTCTGGCAAGGTTGAGCTGTATTCCGATCAGCTTAAAGAATGGGGATATGATCCGTTACCAATATACAGGGAACTTCCTGAGACCCCCTATAGTGATCCTGACCTGACAAAGGAATTCCCTTTGATTTTCACAAACCGAAAACGACAATGTTATCGCCATTCTCAGGGCAGGCAGATAGATGCCTTGCGCAGTATCCATCCGGAACCTGTTACTGAAATCAATTCTAAAACAGCAGAAAATCTGGGAATTAAAGATGACGATTGGATCTATATCGAGAATAGGCGAGGCAGGATAAAACAGAAAGCTGTCTTAACAGATGATTTGGATCCAAGAGTAGTAATAGTTGATTATGGGTGGTGGTATCCGGAAAAGGGGGCAGAGAAATTATATGGATGGGATGAGGCTAATATTAATATTTTGACAAGTAATGAGCCGCCATATAATCACGAAATGGGGTCTTGTAACATGCGAGGGTTGCTCTGCAAGATATATAAGGCTTAGACAAGCGCATTCTCAGAGCGACGATATGGGAAGTCTTTAACTCATTTGCTTAAGCAAAGCGATACTGGATGCTCGATACTTGTCGTAGCGAAGCGGAGATCGCGCCTTGGCGGGGATGCTGGTTACGGAAACCGTAAATCACATCTTTTGAGGGGATAAATCAAATAACTCTCACAGCGCTCGCTGAGGGCACAGAGAATAACCCAAAAATCCTATGAATCCTCTTGAGAAATTATTGAGCACAGCTTGATGAACCTGTGATGTAAGTAAAATGATAAAAGTAAGTAGTCACGCAAGGGCAGGTTTGTATTAATCTGACTCAGGCGAATAAGGACTAAGTTCTCAACTTAAATAGTCACCTAAAGATTTTCAGAAGGAGGTAACACGCATGCCTTTCAATGACATTAGAGAATTCATTGCCAGGTTGGAGGCAGAGGGAGAGGCTATTAGAATAGATGAGGCGGTTGACTGGAACCTGGAGTCGAGTGCCATGATTCGCAGGGCCAACGAGGCTGGTTTGCCTTCACCGTTTTTTCAAAAAGTTAAAGATTATCCGGAGGGCTATACATTATTTGGCGAAGTCCTGAACAACCACAGGAGAATATCCATTGCCATGGATATGGACCCTGATACCCATGTCAAAGAATTGATAGAAACCTACCTTGCAAGAAAGAAATCGCCGATTAAACCTGAAATCGTCAATGATGGCCCATGCAAGGAGAATATATGTATTGGAGAAGATGTTGATCTGTTAAAGTTTCCCGTGCCCTTTATTCACGAAGGGGACGGAGGCCGCTTTATCGGAACGTGGCACCTTACCATAAGCAAGGATCCCAACAGCGACTGGGTGAACTGGGGAATGCACAGACACATGCTTCACGATCGAAATACGATAGGCATCCAGGGCGGCCCTCACACCCATGTCATGAGGAATCGACAGGCCTGGGAAGATAAGGGCAAACCCATGGAGATAGCTATCGTGCTTGGTGTAGAACCCATTTCAACCTTTTGCGCCGCGTCCCCCCTTCCCTATGGCGTCTCAGAGGTCGATATAGCAGGCGGAATCAGGAAAGAAGCCTTAAAGCTGGTTAAATGTGAAACCATAGACCTCCAGGTTCCCGATACGTCGGAGATCGTCATTGAAGGGGAGATCGTGCCAGGTGAAACAAGGGCAGAGGGTCCGTTTGGAGAGTATACCGGCTATATGGGCGGTGCGAGGGAACCCAGATATGTCATACATGTCAAGGCGGTTACCCACAGGAACAATCCCATACTGACTACCGGAAGCGAGGGGCATCCTGCAAGCAGCACGCATGTGTCTCATTCGGTCACAAAATCGGCGGAATTCCTTGAGATTTTAAGGGCACAGGGAGTGCCTGTTACAGGTGTTTCCGGTTTTATTGAGACAGCTACTTTACTTATAGTTGTTGCCATAAAAGCGGGAAGGGCCAGGGCCGATGATGTGGCCCATGCCATTTGGTCTTCGCGTCTGGGAGTTGGAACACCATGGATAATTGTTGTTGAAGACGACGTCGACCCATTTGACATGGGGCAGGTTATTCATGCGGTTGTGAGTAAATGCCATCCCACACGCGGAATAGTGCAGATGGATCGCACCCGCACGATCGCCCTGATTCCCTGGCTGACAAAGCATGAACAGAAATACCTGATGGGAGCGAGGGCCTATTTTGATTGTACCTGGCCTCCTGACTGGGAACCGGAAGATATTCCTAAAAAGTGTGATTTTGACCATATTTACCCCTCCGATATCAGGGAAAAGGCATTGGCAAAATGGGCTAAGTATGGCTATTAAATAGGGGTTGATTAAGGATATTAATCTGATTGAATTCCAAGAGGAAATGATCATATGGATGGGGACCTGTCGATTGTAGGAAAGCGCCTTCCCAGACCGGATACGGCCGAAAAGGCCACTGGCGCGGCCCTTTATAGTACGGATATCAATCTGCCCGGTGCGCTGATCGGCAAGGTCCTTAGAAGCCCTCTCCCACATGCAAGAATCCTAAAGATAGATAAGACTAAGGCCGAGGTTCTTCCCGGTGTAAAGGCAGTCATCACTTTTGAGGACGTGCCTAAAAGATTGTACAATATAAGTGCGCTGGATATTATCGCCACGGAGAGGATTGTTAAAGGGTTTAAAAAAGATCAATATGTCTTGACGGACAAGGCAAGGCATGTTGGCGATGCTGTTGCTGCTGTTGCGGCCTCAAATGAAAGCATTGCAGAGGCAGCCCTCGAACTGATTCATGTGGAATATGAAGAACTGCCCGCGGTTTTTGGTCCTGAAGAGGCAATGAAACCTGATGCGCCAAGGATTCACGACTCGGCTGATAATAACATAGCATGGTATCAGCCCCTCCCTACAAATGTAGGAGACGTAAAGAAAGGGTTTGACGAAGCAGACTACATAATAGAGGAGACTTTCAGGACTTCAAAATCAATACATTGCCAGCTTGAACCCACGGCTTGCATGGCCCGTTTCGATTCCTCAGGTAAATTAACAATCTGGTCGTCGAGCCAGGAAGTTTTTCCCAAAAGAAGAAAAATTGCAGAGCTCTTTGATATGCGTGAAGGAATGATAAGGTGGATTACCCCGCACGTGGGAGGTGTTTTTGGCAATGGAATCGGCTTGCGTGCTGAACCTGTCTGTGTCGCTTTGGCAAAAAAAACCGGGATGCCGGTCAAGATGCAATATTCAAGGGAAGAACAATTTATTGCTACTGAAACACGTCATCCTGTTATCCTTACCGGGAAAATCGGTGTGACGAAGGATGGTTCCATTACCGCTTTACAGGTGAATGTGATTATGGATGCAGGCGCTTATATCTCATGCAGCAGTGCGGTTGCGAACAATGTGATGGCCCGCTTTGCGTGGCTGTACAGGTGTCCTAATACCAGGGGTGAAGTGAATATCGTTTATACCAACACACCTGTGGCCGGGGCGTTCCGAGGGTTTGGCAATCCGCAAGCCATGTGGGCTCTGGAGCAGTTGATTGACATGGCTTCGGAACGGATAGGTATGGAGCCTATGGAGTTCAGGCTGCTAAACCACAGACGAACCGGCGACCCTTCATGGATACCCCATGTCCCCATAGAAAATTGTGCATTTGACGAATGTATCAAGTTAGGTGCCGATAGTATAGGATGGAAAGATGAAATGAAAAAGGAAGGGGCTAAGAGGCAGGGTATGGGCATGGCCATTATCATGCAGGTAAGCGGGACCTTTCCTATTAATCTGGAGCACACCAATGCCTTTATTAAGCTCAATGAAGACGGATCAGCCAGTCTGATGGTGAGTGCATGCGATATGGGGCAAGGTATTCTGGGGGCGCTCGGACAGATTGCAGCCGAAGAATTGGGGCTGTGTCCTGAGGATATTCACCTGGTTTCAGGAGACACGGATATCACCATGTTTGACCCCGGACAACATGGAAGCCGCTCATGTTATGTGATGGGAAATGCGGTCATGAAAGCGGCAAGACAGGCCAAGGTTAAGCTACTTGAGAGGGCAGCAAAAACTCTCGAAGTTTCATCAGATGATCTGGAAGCCAGGGAAGGGTGGATAAACGTAAAAGGATCCCCTGATAAAGGGATATCCATTGCGGACGTTGCAAGAGATGCGATCTATAATTTCAAGGGAGAGAGCCTTAACATTTCAGGTAAATGTTCCTGGGAACCAAGATCAAACTCTCCCTCCTGCCAGGCAGCCTTTGCACATGTGGAAGTGGATGTGGATACAGCTGAAGTCAAAGTACTTAAAATAGTGCTGGCACATGATATCGGCCGGGCCATAAATCCCATGACCGTGGAGGGACAACTTGAGGGCGCCATAGTGCAAAGCATAGGATATTGTCTAAGTGAAGCGTTCCGCATTAATCAGAATAGCGGCATCATCGAAAGCGATAATTTTACGACCTATAAAATCCCCTCTGCACCGGATCTTCCGAAGATCAAGGTCATTCTTGTGGAGCAACCGGTCGCGTCCGGCCCTTTCGGGGCCAAGAGTGTAGGGGAAGCGGGAATGAATGCCATAGCGCCGGCCATAGGTAACGCTGTCTATGATGCTGTTAGCGTAAGGATAAGAGACCTTCCCATTACGCCGGAGAAAGTTCTGGGCGCCCTTTTAGAGAAAAAAAGAGACTGCTCGATTTGAAAGAAATTAGATCCGGTGTGTATGATTGTTGAGGCCTGGGTTGCATTAGTGTGCATATAGTTCCTGGAAGGGGTGATTTCGGGATGTTGTATCAAAATTGGCTGGATACATTTAGGCGATTCATATTGAAACGATAAATGGTTTCAATATGCTACAGTCATAGAACGTGAGTCTTATGCTGGATTTACAATAAGATATGAGATTAGAGGCATTTAGAATGCACACCGCATTTATGGCCTAATTCTTGCGTAATATTTATATTTTAACATAAGCTACCTTGGTGCGCTCTTGAAGGATGCGGACCAATCCATGGAACAACTTTTAAACGAGTATTTGGGAGGAGTTAATTATGGCGTTTGACGATTTGCGATCTTTTTTAAAACATCTTGAAGGGGCTCAAGGTCTTCATAGAATCCCGGTCGAAGTTGATTGGGATCTGGAGGTAGGCACTATACTCCGAAAGGTCTTTGATCAAAGAGGACCGGCTCTCATGTTTGAACAGGTGCGGGACAGCCATTACCCGCTTGTGGCCGGTGTCATGGACACATATGAACGATACGCAGCCGGAATTGGTGCGGAACCGACTATTCGGGGGATCCTTCGGGATATCAGGGATAGGATTAAAAATCCCATGGCATCTCAATTGGTAGAAGATGCAGTTTGCCAGGAAGAGGTTTATACCGGTGAACAGATAGATATAACCAAGTTTCCGTCGCCCAAGTGGGGCAACCTGGACGGTGGACGGTATCTGGGCACACTAGGCCTGGTAATTAATAAAGACCCGGAGACAGGCGTGCAGAACGTAGGCATCTATCGCCTGGAAGTCAAAGGGAAAAATATCCTGGGTTATAACGCCACGCAGCAGACAGGCCTTACACTAAGAAAATACGAGAGAATGGGCAAACCGATGCCGATAGCCGTGGCAATAGGAGTGGATCCTGCGACCTTGGCGGCAAGTTGCTTTACGGTCCCCTATGGTGTGGATGAGCTTTCGCTTGCGGGTCCCCTTCTCGGCCACCCTCTGCAGGTAGTTAAATGCAAGACGGTTGACCTGGAAGTTCCTGCTACCGCTGAGATCATTCTTGAAGGGACAGTCTCACCCCGTTTGGAAGACTGGCGCGAGGAGGGCCCCTTTGGAGAATTTACCGGATATTATGGCATTAAAACTCGTAACCCGTTTATTCAACTCACTGCTTTAACCCATAGGCATGATCCTATATTACAGGGCACACTGGAAGGAAAACCTCCCAACGAAAGCACTACCCTGAGGGCGATAGGTCATACCCTCGGTACATGGCAAAAGCTTGATCGTTCGGGGCTGCCCGGGATAAAGGAGGTTTACTGCACTGACATGGGATGCTGTAACTTCAGGACAATCGTGGCGATTGATCGGCAGTATTACCATGGCCATGCCCGGCAGGTGATTGAATATGTCTGGGCCACCGGATTTAACCACAAGTGGACCATAGTAGTGGATGAAGATATCGATATCTATGACAGGGCGCAGGTAGAATGGGCCCTATCTACCAGGGTTCAACCGCACAGGGATGTCATTGTTACGGACCAGAGCTGTATAGGCTGTAATCTAGACCCATCGATTCCACCTGAAGATCGTCCTTATCCCGGAACCCGTTCATCAAGGATTGGCATTAATGCCACTACTGAATACAAGGGGTTTGAATTTCCTCCGATGGTGCAACCCAGAGATGAGGATTTTGCCAGGGTTGAAAGCCGCTGGCGGGAATATGGTTTCGTTGATTAAGGCAGGATAGAAAAAAGCAAAGAATCCATGCCCCAAGGAAATGACTTTCAATTTATGATAATTAAAGGCCTGTCTTGTTATTAATAAGAGAAGGAAAATAACAATGAAGGATTTAGTTAAGAACGGTATTGTAAAAAGCGTGTGTGGGCTTTGTTATAGCAGGTGCGGGGTGCTGGTTCATGTTTCCGAGGGAAAAGTCACAAAAGTAGAGGGAAATCCCGAAAGTTTACATAGCAAAGGAAAATTATGTGTAAAAGGCACTGCATCAATGGAGTATCTCTATCATCCTGATCGTTTAAAATATCCCCTTAAAAGAAAAGGAGAGAGAGGAGGCGGTCAATGGGAAAGGGTTTCATGGGACGAAGCGCTCGATTTGGTGGTTGAGGGATTGAACAAGGCAAAGAATGACTATGGAGCCGAGTCAGTAATCATGATGCGTGGGACGTTTAAAGCAGGATTACAAGATGACTGTCTGGCAAGGTTTGCAAATGCATTCGGGACACCAAACATAACTTCTTCCGCGCCTGTTTGCTTTATACCGCAAATGTTTGCGGAAAATTTTACATATGGTTTCAGATCAATTCCGGATTATGATTTCAACCCGAACTGTATTTTTTTATGGGGGGTTAATGCCTCAAAAACTTTTTTTTATAATCATAACGACTGTGAAAATGCGCTGAGTAAAGGTGCAAAACTAATAGTAGTAGATCCCGTGAAAATTGATATAGCAAAAAAAGCGGATACATGGGTCCAATTACGACCCGCAACAGATTTGGCCCTGGCTCTGGGGATGATTAATGTAATAATAAATGAAGAATTGCATGATAAAGATTTCGTCGAGAAATGGACAATAGGCTTTGAGGAGCTTAAGGTTCATGTTCAACAATATTCATCTGAAAAAGTCTCAGAAATAACTTGGGTGCCTGAAGATACTGTTAAAGAGGTAGCCAGATTGTACGCCAATATTAAGCCCGCTTCAATTTATTCAGGCAACGCAATTGATAACAACGTAAATAGCTTTCAGACTGCACGCGCTTTAGGAATTCTTCGAGCCATTACCGGCAATATAGGAGTTCCCGGAGGCGATACTCAATGGACTTCCGCAGGACTTTTCCCGAGACGCACACCACAATTTGATTTGCGGGATGAGATACCTCTGGAGAGGAGGGACAAAAGGATAAGCAAAAGACATGGAATGTTACCCATTAATTATTACGCGCTACCGCAGGACGTGGAAAAGGCTGCCCTAAAAGGAATGCCATATAAATTACATGCTACATATATTCAAGGAACGAATCCTCTCATTACCCATCCCAATGCAAAGGCATTATACAAGGCGTTTCAAAAAATGGATTTTATCGCCGTGGCTGAACTCTTTATGACCCCTACGGCAGCAATGGCAGATGTCGTTCTTCCTGTTGCAAGTTGCTTTGAATTTGACAGCATAATGGAGGCTGAGCCTACACCAATAGCGACTGTAGTTCAACAGAAAGTGGTCCAAATTGGTGAATGCTGGTCTGACCTGAAGATTCTAAACGAGCTTGCAAAAAGGGCAGGGCTTAGTAAATATTACTGGGACCATGAAGACGATATCCTTGATGAACTATTACAACCTATAAATATAACATTCGATGAATTTAGGGAGATAGGATTTATAAGAGGTAGTAAAGTATACCGTAAGTATGAACGAGATGGTTTTGATACACCATCCAAGAAGGTTGAATTATTTTCAGATAGACTAAAAAAATGGGGCTTTGACCCTTTGCCTCAATTTTCCGAACCCCCTGAAACACTTTATAGTGATCCAGAGCTTGCAAAGGAGTATCCATTGATTTTAACATCTTGTAAAGATGCCGAATATTGGCATTCCACTTACAGGCAGATTAAATCCTTAAGGAATCTCAATCCGGACCCAATAGTTAAAATAAACCCTGAAACAGCGAAAAAATTGGATATTGAAAATGGGGAATGGGTCTATATCCAGACCAAGAGGGGAAGAATCAGACAGAAAGCTCTCCTGACGGCGGATATCGACTCTAGGGTTGTCTCAATTAGCTATGCATGGTGGTATCCCGAGAAAGGTCCAGGAGATCAATATGGCTGGAAAGAATCAAATATTAACATTCTCCTCGATAGCAAACCACCTTTTAATAAAGAGATGGGCTCAGCTTGTTTAAGAGGCCTACTTTGTAAGGTTTATAAAGTCGCCCGAAATTCATTTTCCACTGTCTAATCCACCGAAGAAATGGTAGTGATAGCTTTGATGGCCCTGTAAAAAGTCAGGTTCCATTTTTCCGGTGATTCTGAGCGTAAGCTCAAGATGATACCAAAATTAAATAAAAAGATTTTTCAGTAGAAGCGAATTATTTTGAAAATATTCTTTGATAACCAAAGGGGAGCGAACCAGGCCCAATAAGTAACAAATAATCACAAATATGAATTGAATGGTAACTTTTTACGAGACCGTCAATCAAGGAGGAAGAATCATGGCAG
Source organism: Deltaproteobacteria bacterium (assembly GCA_019313825.1). Classification (GTDB taxonomy): domain Bacteria; phylum Desulfobacterota; class DSM-4660; order Desulfatiglandales; family HGW-15; genus JAFDAM01. The sequence continues at coordinate 8,454 of JAFDAM010000013.1, read as the reverse complement.
CTGACCGTCCTTACTATAAGGATCTTGGAGAGTATTTACAGGTGTTGGAGGATCGTGGCAAGCTCGTCAGGGTAAAAAGACGGATCAACAAAGACACTGAGTTGATGCCTCTGGTTCGCTGGCAATTCCGGGGGCTTCCTGAAGAGGAAAGGAAGGCCTTCCTTTTCGAAAACGTAACCGATGTCAAGGGAAGGACATACGACATGCCCGTTGTAGTTGGTGCCCATGCAGCAAGCCGGGATATCTATGCCCTGGCTATGAATTGCCGGCCTGATGAGATCCAGCCGCGCTGGGTAGAAGCCCAAGACTCCTCAATTGCGGCGGAATTAGTAGAGGAGGCCCCGGTTCAGGAAGTCGTACAAATGGGAGAGGAACTGGAAAAGGAAGGCGGCGGGCTGGAGCAGTTCCCTGCGCCTATCTCTCTCCCCGGATTTGACCCGGCGCCTTTTATCACTTCCGGTTTATGGATCACCAAAGATCCTGAAACCGGCGTACCCAATATAGGCACCTATCGAGTCCATATAAAAAGCCGCACAAGGACCGGCATCCAACTCGGTATCGGCCAGCACCTGGGCATTCACTGGACCAAGGCCAAGAGTTTAGGGAGGCCTCTGGAGGTGGCCATTGCCCTGGGAGGACCTCCCTGTCTGGGCCTGGTGTCCACGGCCAAGATTCCTTATGGTATGGACGAATTGGCCGTGGCCGGCGGCATCGCCAGGGAGCCCATTAAAGTGGTTAAATGCAAAACCGTGGATATCGAGGTGCCTGCCTTTGCGGAGATCGTACTGGAAGGGATCATGCCCACGGACCAGGTGGAGCCAGAGGGCGGCTTTGGCGAATACACCGGATATATGGGGACCCGGACAACCAGCCCTTATTTTGAAGTAAGATGTATTACCCTCCGCAAGAATCCCATATATCACGCATTTATAGGCCAGTTTCCACCCAGCGAGGACAGCAAGATCCGAATCCTGGCACAGGAGGCCACTATTTATCGGTTTCTCAAATATCAATGCAACATACCGGGAATACTGGAGGTCTGCCTCCACGAGGCCAGCGGAGGCAACGCCATCTGGGTCATCCGCTTAAAGAAGCTTAACCCTATGCAACCCTGGCAGGCCTTAAACTGTGCCTCTGGCTTTTCTCCCAACATGGGTAAATTTATTATAGCTGTGGACGAGGATATTGACGCCAGGGATACGGATTCAGTATTCTGGGCCATGGGCTACCGTGTCCAGCCTCATCTGGATATAAGAACCACGCCTGGTAAAGCCCTGGGCCTGGACCCCTCATCTTACCAGCCGGGGACTTTTTCATCGGGAGACTTTGCCATTATTCCACCCCGGCCGGATACCTCCGGTCTGCTCATTGATGCCACCCGCAAGTGGGGCTACCCACCGGTGTCGCTGCCAAAACAGGAATATATGGAGCATGCAAAAGAGATATGGGAAGAGCTGGGCCTGCCCAAGCTGAACCCCAAACGGCCATGGTACGGTTACTCCCTCGGATTGTGGACCGGTGAGAACGAAGAAGAAGCAGACCTGGCCCTGAAAGGCGATCATTTCTTAACCGGAGAGAAGTTGGCAAAGGGCAGGAAGAAGGTCTGATACATGAGGCCGGTCTTTCGGGTTTCGATGCTTATGGTGTTACGTGTATTAAATTCATATACTTAGACGATATAGTTAAGCCTTTTGGCTTTGGCCAATATTTCTTGCCCTATCTCAACCCATTTAAAGGGCTTTGGATTTTGATTGCAGTGCTTTATGAAAGCTTTTTTCTATTCAATAAGGTAACGTGGTCTTTTCGTTCTTTAAACTTTTCATGGAAGGGGTGATATAGTAAGTTGTATCAAAGTAGGGCAGGAGTGGTTGGCTATTTTAAATTGAGATGGTAAATAATATCAATATGCGACAGTTGAATAACGACATTTTTAAACGGGGCTTGTCATATAACATGAAATTATAGACTGTTAGATGGAATATCTCAACTTTGGCGCGACTTTTGCAATAATTTGTGTTTCCATACCAATTCTGGTAAAATAAATTAGACTATAAAAATTGATTGATTTACAACATGATCCATCATAAAACAAACCGGTTTACGTTCATACCGAAGCGTTACATAAATAGAAGATTGCTGACTGTATTGTTAAGTCATTTATAACTCCATGGCCAATTTGAGCCTTTTGAAAAATACTCAATTTATCAATGCCTAAGATTAAAAAATAAAATCAGGTGTAAAAGGGTGATGTATATATATATGCATTGTGGGTTAAATTGAACTGATAATAAAAAGGAGGTATAGCAATGGTAAAAAAGGGAGTATTCAAATTTACGGGTTTTATGCTTTTGGTCGCTTTTTTCGTATTGGCCGCTTCGGGGGGACTTTTAGCCCAAGAAGTCAAATTCAAGGCCGTATCATTCCTTCCCAAAGGAAATCCTACCATCAAGGCCTTTGAGATGATCGTCAACGATTTCAATCAGAAGTTCAAGGGTGAAGCTTTCATCAACTGGGCCGGCGGGCCTGAGATTATTCCAGGATTTCAGCTGCACGAGGCGGTGAGGAGCGGGGCAATAGATATGTGCGCCACTTCTTGCAGCTTTTACAGTGCCGTGCTGCATGTGTCACACTCAATCATGTATTCCAATAAGACCCATAAAGAGATTCGGGATTCCGGTTTTTTCGAGATATTTTCCGAACTCCATAAAAAGGCCGGCTTTATCTATTTAGGGGAGATGGCGTATGGTAGACCTTTTTATATGTTCAGCAATTTTCATCCTAAAACTCCGGCGGATATAGTCGGTAAAAAGATCCGCGTTTTCCCGGCGATTTCACCACTTGTAAAGGCATTGGGTGCAGCCCCGGTGCTGATGGCGATGCCCGAGATTTATACCGCCATGGAACGGGGCGTGGTCGACGGATTCGTGATGACTACAATAGGATTCGTCAAAGGATTTAGCTGGCATGAAGTGACCAAGTATATGATCGAGCCCGGCTTCTATCGCGGAAGCGTCGCATGGCTTGCAAATCCCAAGAAATGGGGCAAGCTTTCAAAGGATCTGCAGGACAGGATAATCGCTTGGAAATATAATGATTTTGATCCAAAGGCAGAGACATTCTTAATAAAACAGGGTGATGCTCAGAGGCAATTAGTTTATGACAGTAAAAAGACACAAGTGATCACCTTTTCACCCGCTGATAATGAGGCTTACCTCAAACTGATTTATAATTCCGCATGGGACAAGCTGGCAAAGAAGTCGCCCGACACTGCTCCCAAATTAAAGGCATTATTGGTAAAGTAATTAATCTATACAGTCCTGGCTTTAACAATAATCATTTGAAACCTGGCTCGGGCTTAGCTTAAAAAATGAAATGAACTTTCAGGGGAAGGGGTGAATATCCTTCCCCTGAAACAATCATTTATCTTGAGAAGTCAGTTTGCAGAAGGATAAAGGCATATGAAATTATTCATTCGATTCTGGCGTGTTTTTGATTTTCTTCTTAGTTTCCTGGCGATTATGGGCATGTGTATCATGACCGCTATGATGCTTGCGGTCTGTTGGGAGGTCTTATCGCGGTATTTTCTCGGGCGAGGAACCGAATGGGTGATAGAATTTTGTGAATATGCCCTTCTCTATATCACCTTTTTAGGAGCCGCTTGGCTCTTAAAGAGAGAGGGACATGTCGAGATGGATCTCATCACCATCCGATTGAAACAAAAGATGCAAACAACGATTAAAGGGATAGTCTCAATACTGGTGGCAATCCTCTGCCTTCTTTTTACCTGGTTCGGCTCCATTGTTACCCTGGATCATTTTAGAAGGGGACTCCATCAGCCTACCGCTGTCGGCCCCCCTGATTTTCCCATCTTCGCGGTTATTCCCATTGGTTTTTTCCTGCTGTTCGTGCAGTTTTTAAGGAAAGCTTACAGCATGCTTGTTTCTAAGGAATGGGAAAAAGCCAATAAAAAAGTGATGTCGTAAGAGGACAAATGCTCAAGGCATAGGGAGAGAACCCTGAAAAGCAAAAACCTTTCTTAGTATCGATTTGCTCCTGTTGCATTTTGCCATGCCAAAGCAGTGGGGACTTCTTTGGAATAATGCTGATTTTTTATTATTATTCTATCAAAAATTACAGCGGCCCCCGGGCGTTAGCCCGGGGGTGAATGCCTAAAATAAGTTAGTGCCTTTGGAGTGCCACGGGCGTGGACCCGTGGGTATCTACTTGAGGGATGTGATTGTATGGAATGGTGGATGGTTCTGGCTTTGATTTTCGGAGGTTTGATATTTCTGATGCTTACCGGCATGCCGGTAGCTTTCAGTTTTTTGTTTATCAATGCTATTTTGGGATATATTCTTTGGGGAGGAGCCCCCGGGTTACAACTGCTTATAAATAACATCTTTGAGTCGGTCACTATCTTTACGCTCCTGCCAATTCCGCTTTTCATCCTTATGGGAGAGGTGATGTACCATTCGGGACTGGTAGTCCATTTGCTGGATAGCATAGATAAATGGCTGGGGCGTCTGCCCGGAAGGCTGGGGCTGCTTGCTGTTATCGGTGGAGCCTTACTTTCATGTCTGACCGGAGCCAGCATGGGAAGCACGGCCATGTTAGGGTCGACGCTGGTTCCAGAGATGGAAAAGCGGGGATATAAAAAACCCATGAGCCTCGGTCCCATTTTGGGCAGCGGCGGCCTGGCCATTATGATTCCTCCGAGCAGCCTGGCTGTTCTGCTTGGTGCCATTGGAGAGATATCTATCGGCAAACTTCTGATCGCCATTATTATTCCGGGCCTGATCATGGCTACCCTGTATGCTGGCTATATCATAGGGAGATGCTGGCTGCAACCGGGGATTGCACCGGCCTATGAAGTAAGCCCGAGCACTTTCGGTGAAAAGATAATAAATCTCGTCAAATATGTACTGCCCATGGGCTTCATTGTCTTCCTTGTCATCGGTGTCATTATAATAGGTATAGCAACGCCTACGGAAGCAGCGGCTACGGGTACTTTTGGTACATTCATGACAGCTGCCGCTTATGGAAGACTCAATTGGGCGATGCTGAAAAAATCGATCCAGAATGCCTTTGCTCTTACGGTTATTATTTTCATGATCATCGTCGGCGCCACGGGCTTTAGTCAGACACTGGCATTCACGGGGGCCACCCAGGGAATGGTTGACTTTACATTGAACCTGCCTTTATCCCCGATAATGATCATCATCGTGATGCAAATCGTTCTTATCTTTCTGGGTATGTTCATGGGCCAGGTTCCTATTATGCTCATCACACTTCCCATCTTTATGCCGGTTATCTACGCCCTGAAATTTGATCCCGTGTGGTTTGGAATCATATTCCTGATAAACATGGAAATGGCATTGACGTCACCTCCTTTCGGGCTTTCCCTGTTTGTCATGAAAAGCGTTGCTCCCAAGGACACAACCATGGAAGAAATCTATAAAGCCGCCTTCCCGTTCCTTTTATGTGACGCCATAGCCATGGGATTGATAATAGCCTTTCCAGTGTTGGCTCTCTGGTTGCCCTCGCTTATGAGGGCAGGGGGCTAGAAAAAATTAATCAAGTCTGGATCTTTTTAATGTGTAGCCAAGCATATAAGAACTATAATTTAGTAACGCGGAAATATCAAAAATTTTTTCGAGCGTTCCACTCAATGAACGCTGCGCTCAAGGAGCTCTTTGTTTGAGGCAAGCACCGTTACTTCATTTAGAAGTTCTGGCATGGGCAGGTATGAAGTTTCAGGCACCAATGTCGGACAGGATTGCTTTTCTAATTAATGCAATAAAGGTATGACCATGTCTTTTTTAAAAGAGATAAAAGAAGAGAGGATTGATACTGACATCCTGGTTATAGGAGGCGGTCTTGCAGGATCGTTTGCGGCCATAAAGGCCAAAGAAGCAGGTATCGAAAGGGTGACTCTGGTGAGCAAGGGCACCATAGGCAAGGATAGCATATCCACCTTTGCTGCGGGAGTATTTACCATGATCTTCCCCGAAGACAACAGGGAGGATCTGGTTAAACTGTGGGGGCTTAGTGAGGCATACGGAGCCGGCATATACGAAGAAGAGTGGCTTAATATCTGGCTGAATGAAAATTATGACCGGATATTGGATATGGAACAATATGGGGTGACTTGGGAAAAAGACGAGAACGGGATTTTCAAGAGGAAGAAAGGCAGATTTGCAAAGATGGTGGGCATGTTCCACGGCCCTCAGATGATGGCAGCCATGGCCGCGAAGGTAAAAGAAATCGGTGTTCAAGTCATAGGCAACACCATGATAACCGATCTGTTAACAGAGAAAGGAAGACCGGAGGAACGCGTTACAGGGGCTGTGGGTTTTGATGTAAGGACAGGCGACTTCAGGGTCATTAAAGCAAGGGCCGTTATTCTTGCCTCCGGCGGCTGCGGTCTTAAATCCAGATTTTCCTGCCACAGGTTCCAGACAGGGGAATCCTGCACCATGGCATATCGGGCAGGCGCAAGGTTGGGAAGGTTCGAGACAGGAGAGAGGCTGCACACCACTGCCACAGACTTTGACACCCATGGTTTGATCCTGTTTATTGCTCTTGGAGGAAGATTCGTAAATTCCGAGGGTGAAAGATTCATGAAGGAGTATGATCGCGAGCTTGGCGATTTTGCCAGTATGTCATCTGTTTCAGCAGCAAGCGCAATGGAGGTAAGGGCAGGAAGGGGGCCCATATATCTCGATATGACCTCGTTAACGCCTGCAGATATTCACATCATGAAAATATCAATTCCTCAAGTGACCATGATACTTGAAAGGACAGGCATACTTGTAGGAGATCGTATAGTCAAGAAGATCGAATGGGCTCCGGCCCTGTATACAACCATCGGAACCGGCGGCGGTGCGGTGACTAACACCAGATGCGAGACCGATCTTCAGGGTCTATATGCATGCGGGGACGCCATGTCCAGGCCTCCACATTTTGCGGCCCTTCCAGGTGCATCCATTTCAGGCGCAAGGGCCGGTATGTTTTCGGCTGAATATTTAAAAGATGCAAAAGAGCCCGAGGTATATGAGGAGCAGGTTAGACGCCTAAAGGATTTTACCTTCTTGCCACTGCAAATAGAAGACGGCGTTGACCCTGAGCACGTAATCCTGGGTATTCACGAGGCCCTTCTCCCATATGGAGTTACCGTTATCTCCCGAGGTGACAGGATAGAGAAGGCGGTAAGAGAGGTTGAAAGAATAAGGGATGAAGAAGTGCCTCAACTTTATGCCACAGATCCTCATTATCTCAGAATAGCAAATGAAACCAAAAGTATAGTCCTTGTGGCGGAGATGTATCTAAGATCCAGATTGATGAGAGAGGAGAGCAGGGAAGGGTGTCTCAGGGAAGACTTCCCTTACACCGACAATGTGGATTGGCTAAAATGGTCCATGCTGAAACAGGAGAATAAAAAGATCAAGCTATGGACTGAGGACATACCTGTGGATAATTATAAGTATAAACCCAAGAGAGAAAAATACCTGTGCCCTATTTTTGAAGCGGCCACCAACAGGGGGGTGCAATGGGGATAAGACGGATAGATCACGATCTCTGTACAGGTTGCGGGGAGTGTGTTGACAGTTGTCCCATGGACGTCATCAGGCTTGATGAATCCATTGAAAAGGCGGTCATTAAATATCTGAGAGATTGCCAGTCATGTTTTGCCTGTGAGATTGACTGCCCCAATGATGCAATCTTCGTAACTCCTGACAGGGAAAGGAGAATTCCGCTTCCGTGGTGACTCAAAAGAAGGAGGCTTGCGGTGATAAAAAAGCCAACTCTATGTTCTGCTATAATAATTGCGGGATGCTTGCAAATGTGGAAGATTGAAAGATAACAAAGGTTCGGGCAAATCCTGACCACAGGATAAGCCAGGAAAAAATTTGCACTAAACCCACTGCAACCATCGAGTTCCACTACCACCCTGAGCGCCTTAATTACCCCCTGAAGAGAACGGATCGTAACCGATATGCCCTTTGATGACCGGCTCGGTGACAGGGCCACCGGAACAACTATCGCTTCAATAGAACGGATGGAAATACCTGATATAGATAAGAAGAAGATATTCGAGGATAACGCGAAAAGGATATTTCTTCTATCCATATAGGATTTTAGCGCGCCCTAGAGCTACGTAACGACTATTCGCACACTTAATAGAGAAGACGAGAAGCCAAAGAACCTGTTGTTGATCAGTCATGTGCTGCTCCTGATAGGAGGAATCAGTAATTGGTTGAGACCCGAAAGCCAAAAATTTTCTATGGATATATTATTGTCCTCTCCTGTTTTATCTCTACCGCGGTTATGTGGGGGACGTTATATAGTTTTGGAGTCTTCTTTAGCCCTATACTGACTGAATTCGGCTGGACAAGGGCACAGACATCGGCTGCGTACTCCTTTTGCATCATCCTGAGCGCATTCCTTTCCATT
>JAFDAM010000150.1 GCA_019313825.1 Deltaproteobacteria bacterium | reverse complement strand
CTATGCCCATTTTCGCGGAGAGAAGTCGGAATATCTTGTAATCGCTCTTTGATTCATAGAGCGGTTCGATGCACTTCTGTTGATACACAATAACGCGATAGTTGCAGGCGCTTGAGCCATCGGCTACATAGCCGCCGGCATTACAAAACTCCGATATGTCGTTTCTTTCCATGTTAGTACAAGCCGGTAGTACTATATCAGCTAATCGCGTCTCATTATTCCACCAGCAGTCCTGGGTAACTATAAATTCCAGCTTGGGACTCTGAAAAGCTTCCACCCATCTTTTCCCATTGCAAAAAGTCCCGATATAGGAACTCCCGTACCGGTAAAGCATATGGATTTCAGATTGACCGGGCAAGGGATAACTCATTTTCATGAACTGTTCATCCAGCGAATGGGCACAAAACCCTATTCCAGTCCATTTTATCGGCGGATTAAGGATGGCATCAGGGAACAGAGGCCGACTGATAGTCTGCTCTACCGGGTTAATGGCCGGTTTTTTAGCAGCCCGGCTCAGAAATAACATACCATCCGGGTCAGCATATCCCGGGAAGTACACACTGGCGTTATAAGGGGCACCGCCACAATCCGCCCCCATGCTCACACCGGGCTTTCCCAGCCCCTGCATAGCCTGGAGCAATACCGAGAGCCTCGTCCACTCCGTAGCATAAGCACTGCGGCAAGCACCGCCAAAACCAGAGCCGAAATACTGTACCTTTTTAGATGCCCATTCTCGTGCTAGTGCCTTTATATTCCTGGCCGGAAGATCGGTTATCTTGGCCGCCCATTGTGGTGTCTTGGGTACACCGTCGGCCTCGCCCAGCACGTATCGCTTAAATTCATCAAAGCCAATAGTGCGTTTGGCAATATAATCTTTATCGTAGGTATCTTCCTGCAGCCAGACATGCATTATGGCAAGTATCATGGCGGCGTCTGTGCCCGGCCTAGGGGATATCCACTTGTCCCCTACCGTAGCGGCAGTATAGTTATAAAACGGGTCGATGAATACCTGCTTCTTGCCGGATTCCTTTAGCCACTGTCGCCAGATTACCGATTCCTGCCCAGAATAAGCATTGCAAGTGGCGTTAGGATCAGTTGACCAATACACAATCATGTCGCTGTATTTTAAGGCGTCATCCAGCAGGTCATATGATTCAATCGTTCCCAGTCTCCAGTAGAAGCCGTAAGTATGCGTAGCGCCCCAATGCCATCCTTCCCAGCTATCCGGATTTTCCTCAATCTGGGTAGTTCCAAGTATATTGATAAATCTGGTAAATGCTCCCAACCGGTAGCCGACATTACCGAAATTGTGGTGCTCCGGTTTCATGGAGGCGATACCTTCCGGGCCATAGGTTTCACGGACTCTCTTTATTTCCCCGGTGACAATATCCAGGGCTTCTTCCCAGCTTATCCGTTCATATCCAGACTTTCCCCGGTTCTCTGGATGACGCTCCCCTTCAGGATCGAAGTCGACCCGTTTCATGGGATATTTGATCCTCTCCTCCGCATAAACCCTGGTTCTTTCACTCATGACATAGGGTTGGATGGTAACCTTTGGTGGCGGAGAGAACTTTTTGCCATTGGCATCAGTTATCGTCCACGGCTTCATGTCGTTCTTGTCAATGGCCATCGGGCGGATTCTAGATATCTTTCCGTCTTTAACGTAAACGGAAATCGGGCCGCCACAGCTATTATTGGTAAAATGTGACTCTTTCATTTTACCCCAGTTTTGTAACTATCCAATAATACTTTATTTCACTCCAGCCAATTTCCTGTTGATTATAACACCATTCCGCCATTGTTTTAAAGCTCTTTTGAGCCATGCGGACAAGATAAACCGTGCCTATTCTATCTTTATCTCAGGCTTCCCACCTGGTTATCTCTATAAGGGTTGAGTTGGGCGCTATTCCGGTGGCGTTCTTGGAAAGCAGGCGGTCATTAGCCAGTAGATTCATGCAGCCGCCCCGATCTATGCTATCCGGTTTGCCCGGCTGCAACGGGTCAT
>JAFDAM010000067.1 GCA_019313825.1 Deltaproteobacteria bacterium | reverse complement strand
AATAAAAACAAATAAATAAAGAGATGAGGGAGGGAAGGAGGATAGTTACAAGAATAACGCAATAGCAATTAGGTGGTTTAAAAGGGGGGAATAATAAAAAAGGTTTATAGGTAAAATGGTCCATTCCTCCCCCATCTTCCCTCAATCTACTCCTGCCCTCTTTTTTAAACTAAGCCCGAGGTACTGGGTTAAGCCATTTACTTTTCTTCGATTGAACCACTTGCCAACCTCACCCCCAAAAAAACGCTGCGATTCGGGCTGCACATTTTCACGCGTGCACCAATCTATGTACGCTTCATACAAGCCAGTAGCCATAGTCCTACTTAGGTCATTATAACGCGTATCTGGAGGATCGACGTTACAGCAGGCAATGAAGAATTTTTCAACGACCTCACTTATTTCAGGTATTTCAGGATTATCAGTGGACCCTTGATCTGTTGAATTTAGAAATTTAATAATGCCGGTCAAGCGCCGGCCATAATAGCCCAGCCGGCTTCTGATTTCGTCGAGCTCCTTTATTACTGGATCGATATGCATGTCCATTTCCTCCTTGATATATTTCGTTTCGGTTAGAGATTTTTATTCAACTTATAAATTGTTGAAACTGAGACCGATGTTAACCGTGAGATAACTTTCACCCTAAGACCCTCTTGCAGCAATCCTGTAATGAGCTTTTTGGTTTTTGCTGGAACTCGTTCAGAGGAAGGCCAGGTAAAACATTTCCCACAATGCCGGCATTGATAAACCTGCCGGCCATTTCTCTTGCTTATACCCTGCCGGTACAACTCTTTTGTGTTACACCCTGGGCAGTTAACATCGAGATCTTTCGATTTTCTTGAAGTCCCTGGAGGCCAAATAAAAGAACGTCCACATTCCTTGCAAAGGAAAACTTGTTTTCCTTTCTTACTCCTGCCGTTCCTCCATGTCTGGATGCTTTGACAGTCCGGACATGGGTAGATCACTGCCTTATCCATGATTACCCCTTATGAGAAAATAACATGCTAATATTCCAAAATTCCAGGGCCTGGAAACGTTCAGAAGTAGGCGAATCCCGCGATGAGCGTAACCGTATAGAGAATATATCCAGGAAGGACCCGCAAAGTCGGGGAAGGTCATAGACCTTTGGGGAGATTTGTTTAAAAAGGGGTGGCGCTGCCTGGTGATTGAATTCATTTAAACCATCTCATTACAAATTTTATTAACGATGTTGTCGACCTTATTCTCCTCTGACTTGAAGCCACTTATGAATTCATCAACATCAGAATATTTGATAAGGATACACTTCCGGTTCAAACGGGAATGAGGCAACCCCTGCTTTAACAATGCTCTCACAGCCCGTTCGGAAAGGGACATGTACTCAGCAATCTGTTTAATCCGTCCCCAACCGTCCATTAGAGCAGCTCTCTCAACTCCTTTAAGTTAATTCCCATACCATTAGCCATCTTCTTTGCCAGCCTTGGCGCTGGTAACTCCCACCCAGAACAGACCCGAGAAATACGGGAAACATCAACACCTATCACTTCTGCAAACTCACTTAGGTTTCTAAAACCTGCACGAATAATATAGGCTTTCAATTTGAAGCGATATTTTGGTGTGATTAAATTTTGTTCCATAATCTACACCCCATATATAATAAATGGTGTCACCCATCATCTTTGATTAGAAAATTTTTTAGCTTACTTCCTTGATGAGCTCACGGATATTAACGATGATAATAGACATAAAGGCACTCTTTTCCATTAAGGTTTCCAATGCTACACGATCTATTACCCCAAATGGAAAATCACCAGATTTCTTATAATTGATTACCAAAAACGTAAACTCGGTTTTGGGATCCACTTCTATTAACTCCCAAAAAGAACACTTCTTTGGTTTTTGTTTTCGATTTTCAGATCTATAAAGTAAGAACTTTTCATTTCTCAAAAATTCTAATATTTTTGCCATTAGCTCTGTACTAATATTAACTTTATTGAGCTCTCTGCAGATCAAAATTTCCATCAAATTTACCCAATTATATATTTTTCTTTTCCCCCTCCCCCTATTATCCTCATAAGCCTTTATCATGCCAACGCGCGACCAATAGACAATTTGATCCTTAGGTACCTTTGTTAATTTTTTTATTTCGTTAGTCCTAAAAGTTCTCATAGTTATTACCTCCTATATTTGATGAATGGTGTCTTATTGCTCCATTATAATGATTTCTAAATGAATGTCAAATACTTTGTTCATATATTGTGCTTTTTTTAATTAGTCCTCCATATATTAAAAATAGCTATGAAATTAATTTTTAAAAAATCCTGCAAATAACGGAAAATGATTGCGCCTGGGTTGCTGATTACGACCCATTAACCGCATATTTCAAAGAGCTTGAGTCAATAATTTCAATAAGTTATCTTACTCCCCATAAAGGCTGTTTTTGATTATCTCTTTCATTCCATGCGCGATCTGAAAAGAGAGGTCTTCAAGGTGCTTTTCCTGAATCGTAAGAATGAATTGATCCTGGATCAGGATGTCTTCCTGGGAAGTCTGACCGGAAGCGCGGTCTATCCCAGAGAGATTATGACCCTGGCCCTTGAAAACAAGGCGGCAGCCCTGGTATTCGTGCATAATCACCCTTCAGGGGACCCTGCTCCCTCTGCCGAAGATCGCAAACTAACCAGAGATATGGTATGGTCAGCGCAGCTCCTTATGATCCAGGTCCTTGATCACGTTATCATAGGGTACAACACCTATTACAGTTTTGCCGATGAAGGTCTAATCAGAGGCTTTGTCAAGGAATTCGAACAGAGGTTTAACCCTCCTATTAGCCCTTGACACTTTCAGTAAAATTGTGACAATAGATTAGCGATGCGAGAGTGGCGGAACTGGCAGACGCGCTGGATTTAGGATCCAGTGTCTTAGACGTAGGGGTTCGAGTCCCCTCTCTCGCACCATTATCAAATAGATACCTATAATGGAGAGCGCTCATGAAACCGCATAACTTTCTGATGATCATGTTAGGCCTAGTAGCTTTGGCCTTGCTCAGCCCCCTTTGTCAACCCATATCCGCCCAGGAGGAAGAGATCCCGCAACTTAGGCAAAAAATTGTCGAGCTGGAGGCCAGGGTAAAACAGCTTGAAGCCCTTCTTAAGGGATTTAATGAGCCTGAGGAAAAACAAGAAGACAAAGAGGCTGGCTGGCAGAACAAAAAGAACTGGCGTATTCTTAAACTTGGAATGACGGAGGCTCAAGTCCGGACTGTCCTGGGTGAACCGATAAAGGCTATCAAAGGTGTCAAGACACTGTGGTATTATCCGAATATCTATTGCAGTTATGTCTCATTTGACAAAGATGGACGCCTAATCGGATGGAATGAACCTTAGAACATCTCGTCAACACCTACGAATACATCTCCCTTTATTTCTCAGCACCCTCTATCGAGATCCCCAGTGCGAGAGGAGTGGGCGTATTCCCACACCGAACCCAGGCAGAGCACGATCTCCGGCATAGCCTATAAGCACGACCACGACCATAGGACGTGGCTTTACTATTGAGTAAATGACGATGGCCTGCTGCTTTAAAAACAAGAAAATACGAATTATTGCCTTGCAAGGCTGGTGCTGATTTTATATTGTAAAAAGTTGAATTGACATTGATTCATGGGAAAGGGAGATTAGAGCTACACATTTTTTATAGAAATAGCAGGTTAGGTCTCGAACTTTCAATTATAAGCTTTTCATGAGATGATCTGTTGAAGAGTCATTTGTTAATCATGAGGTAAAGATGAGTGAATATTCTGTTATTGGCAAGCGCACTCCAAAGATTGAGTCGGTTCAGCAGGTAACGGGTCATGCCGAGTTTGTGGGGGATATGGTACTTCCCCGGATGCTGTTTGGAAAGACCCTCAAAAGTCCGCACCCCCATGCCAAGATATTAAATATAGATATAACGATAGCCCAGAGAATGCCCGGAGTGAAAGCGGTAGTAACCGGAAAGGACGGGCAGGGAATAAAGTACGGACCCTTTAGAAGCACCAGGGATAGAGACCTCCTGGCAGTGGACAAGGTTCGGTTTATCGGCGATGAAGTGGCTGCCGTTGCAGCGGTGGACGAGGACACTGCCGAGGAAGCCTTGGATCTTATCAGAGTTGAATATGAACCTCTTCCGGCAATATTTGATCCGGAAGAGGCTATCCTTGAAGGCGCGCCAAGGATTCACGATTTTGCTAAAAAGAATATCGCCATGGATCGTTTCTGGGACTTTGGTGATGTTGATAAGGGCTTTGATGAGGCAGATCATGTGCGCCGGGACAGGTTTTCGAGCCAGATGACGACCCACGGGTTTCTTGAACCCCATGCCTGTATAACCAAATGCGATCCGACCGGTAAGATAACGATCTGGGCAAATGTGCAAAGGCCTTTTCTCATCAGGCGTGATCTGGCGTTGGTGTTAGGTGTGCCCCTTAACAGTATAAGAGTGATCAAACCCTTTGTGGGTAGCGGATTTGGCGGGAAAAATCTTCTTATCGGCCTCTACTACAGTTCTGTTTTACTTGCCATGAAAACCGGCCGCCCCGTTAAAATGGTATATGACCTTAAAGAATCGATTGTTTGCACCCATCGCAGGGTTCCCGTTATCCTTGACATTAAAACGGGTGTTAAAAGGAACGGCACCTTAGTGGCCCAGCATTCCAAGGCCGTAGTTGACGGCGGGGCCTTTAATGTGATGGGGCCCGCGACTCTTTATAATATAGGACTGGCTCATGTAATCCCCTATCGCCTTCCCAATTTTAAGCTGGAGGCCTTTCAGGCTTTCACTAATAAAATCCCCAATACACCCATGAGGGGGCATGGTCAGCTTCAGGTCCATTTTGCCGTTGAGTGTCAACTGGATATGATTGCTGAGGATTTGGGTCTGGACCCTGCGGATATAAGATTAAAGAATGCCTTGCAAACAGGAGATGTGACTGTCAATGGTCTGGAGATCATAAGTTCCGGCCTTTCAGAGGCCATTCAAAATGCAACGGGAAAGGCAGGGTGGAAGAAGAGAAGGGGTAATCTTGATAAGTATCGAGGGCGGGGAATAGGTTGCAGCTCATTTCCGACCGGCGCAAGGGAAACCTCCCAGAGCGATTCAGGCGCCATAATACAGTTGACAGAGGACGGAAAGGTCATCCTTCTTGTGGGGGTCGCTGATATAGGGCAGGGCTGCAATACGGTCATGGCTCAGATCACAGCCGAGGTGCTGGGAATAACCATGGATGATATTACCACCATCGCAGCGGATACGGACATCACACCGTTTGACCCCGGAGCGTTTGCAAGCAGGACAACCTTTTATGCGGGAAATGCCGTAAAGATAACAGCCGAAGATGTCAGAAATCAGCTCGCAGAGGTGGCGGCCAAGATGCTGGAGGCTGATCCCGATGATCTGGAATTCAAAGACAAGCATATTTTTGTCAAAGGAAGCCCCGGGCAAGGCGTTTCGTTTGAGAAGGTTACCAAGGCTGCCCAGACATCAGGAAGAGGTCGGATTATTATAGGCAGAGGGTCTTATTTTCCTTCAAACGTTGTCTGGCCTGACAGAAAGACGCAAGTCGGTAATATCACGGGCTCCTATAGCTTTTCCACATCCATAGCCGAAGTGGATATAGATAAGAATACCGGCAAAATCAATCTCCTGAAGGTAACCATGGCCCATGACGGAGGGCAACCTATCAATGATTTGCTCCTTGAGGGACAAATGGAGGGTGCAACGAGCATGGCTATGGGACATGCACTTTATGAACATCTTATTATAAAAGACGGAAAAATATTAAATCCTTCTCTAAGGGATTATAAGATGCCGACCGCCATGGATAATCCTGAGATGGATATAATAAAGGTGATTATCCATGATCCTGAGGGCCCTTTTGGAGCCAAGGAAGTAGGGGAAGGGTTCATCTGCTGCAGTCTGCCGGCTATCGTTAATGCCATTCATGATGCTACGGGCGTATGGATAAAGGACCTTCCCATCACTTCGGAAAAAATTCTTGAGGCGTTGAAAGAAAAAATTACTAAATCATGAATGAATCTTTTGGTATGATGCTCTCTGTATCGCCCTTATATCGAAAATTGAAGAGGCTTCCATTGCGCTCAAAGAAAACAGCCGTAGGTGAAGGGAAATGGGAGGGCAGGCACAAGATATCGCTGTCTGCATACTTTTCAAGGAATTCTCGGCGCGTCTTTCTCGATTTGGTCTTATCCACACAAAAATTGGTGCTCCATTCGGGGTATAAGCACTGTAAAGGATGATGTATGACATCGCTTCCAATAACAGCTTTTTCTCCCTTTGAATTGATATGTACCGCAACTTGACCGGGAGAATGGCCGGGAATGGATTCCAGCCTTATGCTTTCCTCTATGATATGGTTGTCATCCACAAGTTCGAGTTTTCCTGAGTCGTAAACAGGATGTACGCTGTCTTCAATATAATCTCCTGTCCGTGGAAGATGGTTCTGTCCTGCAAGCTGGTCCCAATACTGATAATCGCTTTTTGAGATGATGTATTGAGCATTTGGGAAAGTAGGTTGCCAGTGATCTTCACGCCATACCGTATTCCAGCCCACGTGATCCACATTCAAGTGTGTGCACACAACCGTATCAATACCTTGCGGCAAGACCCCTGAGGCTGACAATGTTTCCAGCCAAGGCCAGTTCTGCATATTGAAGATAGGTCTTTTCCTTTTTTTTAAAGCACCGCTGCAGGTATCCACGAGAATCGTGTGGCGGGGGGTTTTCAGTAAAAAACCCTGGATGGCTATTCGCAAAAGTTTTGAATCAGGTTCATAAAACCTGGGCACCATCCATCTCTGATGGTTCTTGATGATGTCTTCTGTTGCGTCGGGAAACAACTCAAAGACACCCAGAATCGGCCCTTCCATCTCTACGATTCGGTAAATTTCAACATCCCCTATGGTTATTTTTTTTATCATTTATTTAACCTCACCCTACCCCTCTCCCCAAGGAGAGGGCACTAGCGGAAACCCCACCGCAAGCGGATGGGGTATTTAAAATTGAATCAAAAAGTCATACTACCGGCTCATCATATTGGGCAATACCAGCACGATTTGCGGGAAAATGATAAGGATAATAAAACAAAAAAGTAAGCCGAAAAGGAACGGAATGATGCCTTTAAAAATGGTATACATGGGAACATCCTTTGCAACTCCTGCCATGACGAATACATTCAAACCCAACGGTGGTGTGATCATGGCCATTTCCTGCCCCAATAAAATAATGACACCAAACCAGATAGGATCAAAGCCAAGCTTTAGAATCAATGGGAAAATGATCGGCACAGTAACCAGCATCATGGATAAGGCTTCCATGAAGCAGCCCAATATCATGTAGCCTCCCAAAAGAAATGCAAGTATCACATACCGGTGTAGTTCCAGTCCTTCAATGGTCTCAACTAAAAGGGCCGGGAGGTTACTCACCGTCAAAAAGGCACCGAACAAGGTAGCTCCTATCATGATCAGGAGTATCATTACCGTGGTGCCTGTGGCCTGTATAAGGGAATGATAGAAACTTTTCCAGTTTAAACGCCTTCTTCCCATAGCGAACAGGAGTGTCCCAAAAGCCCCTATTCCCGCCGCCTCCGTGGGAGTAAAAATGCCATAATAGATTCCCCCTACGATCAAAATGAATAAGACGATGATTCCCCAAATCGCTTTCAGTCCCTGCAACTTTTCTTTTAACCCGACTTTGGGGGTTCTCGGACCCATGGCCGGATTGAGTTTGACTCTAATATATATAATGGCCATGTAAGTAAACGCAAGGAGCAGGCCGGGAAGGACGCCTGCTATAAGTAATTTCCCAATAGACTGCGTGGTAATTACGCCGTATATCACTAGCACGAAGCTGGGAGGGATCAGCATACCGAGACCACCCCCAGCCGCGATACTGCCGGTTGATATTGCGTCGTCATACCCGTACCTTTTCATTTCCGGAAGACTCACCCTGCCGATGGTGGCTACCGTGGCCACACTGGACCCCGTGACACACCCGAAAAGCGTACATCCTCCCACCGTTGCCATTGCAAGTCCGCCGGAGAGGTGACCCATCCATTGCCTGATGGCGGTATAAATATCTTCCCCAAGTCCAGCATTGAGTACGAACTCTCCCATAAGCACAAAAAGGGCGATGATACTCATTGTATAAGATGCTGTTGTGGAGAAAGGGTACATTCCCAAGATACTGAGACCGCTATGCCAGCTTGTAAGATAGCTGAACCCTGCGAACCCCACTATCCCTAAGGAAAAAGCTATGGGCAACCCAAGCGCGAATAAAATGAAAAGGGCAGCTATGCCCAAAACGCCGACCAGTTCCGGACTCATTCTTTAAATCCTTTGCAGATGCTCCTGACAACATCAGCTAATAACACCATGCACAAAACGATCGCACCGAAAGATGTAACAAAGATGAAAGGGAAGACTGGAATGTGAAGTTCCCTGGAAATCTGATGATCATTGAGAATCTTCAAGCCATAGACTGCTAATCGCCAGGACATCAAAGCAAAGAAGCCTAGCCCCATCATATTGGTGATTGCCCTGAGAATGTTTTTGTGAACTCCGCCCAGCCTGTCGACGACCACATCGATGCTGATGTTGTCTTTTTGCTCCTGGTTATGGGCAAGGCCAAGGAAAACAAAAATAACCATCATATATTCCGTTACCTCAAAGGCGCCGAGTATGGGGCTGTTAAAAAAATAGCGTAAAATGACATCAGCTACAGTCAGGAACATCATTAATGCCAAAATAGTACCGGATATTTTGGAAAGCACTTTGCTTATGGCCTTTATGCCCTTTTCTGCGTATTGCACGGTTCTGTGCATCAATGACCTATCCTTGTTTTTTTATGACCATCCCTACTTATTATATATAGCGGCAATGCTTTCGGCTTCTTTTAAAATTTTCCTGCCCGGAAGCCCCTTGGCTTCCATTTTCTTTACCCATTTGTCCCATAGTGGTTTGCAAAGTGTTTTCCATTTTTCTAGTTCCTTGGGGGGAAGTTGATAAATATCTACACCGGCTTTCAGGCAATCCTGGATACCCAGCTTGTCTTCGGAATCATATCCTGTACCTCCCTGAATCGCTGCCTTGAAACCGGTTATTTTATCAATTTTCCTCTGAATATCAGGAGGCAACGAATTCCATTTTTTAAGATTCATCACGAGAAACATGGGGCCGACAAATAGATCCGCTGTTGTAGCGTATTTTATGACTTCGTAAAATTTGAACCCTCTCTGTGCTCCGTATGCAAACAATACGCCGTCTATAACTCCCTTATCCAACGATTCATAGATTTGAGGAGCGGGCATGCTTAAAGGTACGGCACCCATGAGTTTAATCATTTCACCCTGAACCTCACCCGTACCCCGTATCTTCAGTCCTTTCATATCATCCAGATTACGGATAGGTTTTTTTGCAGACAGGAGCTGGTTTGCGCCATAGAAATGCAGTCCCAAAACTTTCACGTCCTTGTATTCAGCTCTGAATTCAGGGAATTTTTCGTAAAGGGCCCAAAGGATGCGGCTGCCGCATTCAGCGGTGTTTGCAAGAAAGGGGAGTTCAACAACAGAGCTTAAAGGAAAGCGGCCCGCGGTGTATGCCTGTACAGATAAGGCGATATCAGCGATACCTGAAGAAGCCATGTCAAAATGATCCTGGGCCTTACCAAGTGCTCCGGATGTATGCACCGTTATTTTTACCCTGCCGTCCGTTACTTTCTCAATTTCCTTGGCTATGGGTATCAAAAGATATTTCTGTGAAGATTCTGCAGACGGAAAAGGGCTCGATGCCCTGAGCCTGTATACCTTTGATTGGGCTTGAGCAAATGTAAAGGAAAATATTGTCAGTAAAAACACCAGGCAAAAAACAATAGATAAGACGGAAAAAGATTTCTTCTCTTTCATTTTGATTCCTCCTTGTTATGAGTGTTTTAGGTAAAAACACCCCAGTATGGATCATCCGTTTTTTCCAGGGATGAAGGGGTGTTAGCGTATCTTGTATAATAAAAACAACAAGATGTTCATCCTTATAAAAATATAAAGTAAAATTCTTTGAATATTTTTCGTATCATATCATTTTATTTTGAATTATGCTGCAACCTCCTTCAAAAAGATGCTCCGCAAGCCTTTTTGTAGGTTTTCTGTGCCCTTGCCTTGATTTGAAGCCACAAAAGAGATTAAAAAACGTCCAAAACGCCTTCCATACAGCTCCAGGTCCCGTTTGAACCCCTTTTCATGTGTTTTTTGATAATATCTCTCCTGCCATAACTTTACAAGCCATTTCTCAGTGCATGTACCCTCAATGTTGCCAGCCAAGCACCGCCCGGTAATGGCGCTTCAATGGAAAAGCCGACGCCACATGAACATACCAACGCCTTGCGTGGTAGGCGATCCGTGCGCCCGCATTCACCAATCTCGTAATGATCTATTCTGGTGATTTCTTTCTAGATATTGTCGATTTTTCCAACCGGAGAGGGGTGTACCACTGGCCGTTGGATGCGGTGAAATGTTTCAAGTTCTGGTCCATCAACGGGACTGCCTGTGCCAATTGCATTCGCACC
>JAFDAM010000149.1 GCA_019313825.1 Deltaproteobacteria bacterium | reverse complement strand
CCCAAAATGTCTTGACAAATAATATGGAGAATTTAATGCTTAAGATTAACCCTATTTCTACCTGTAGTGTAATGATCTCTTAAGTTGAGACATTGTCCCGGAAACGCGCCGGAATGGTGAGTCCTACCATTGCGCTTACTCCATAGAATACAAACACCCATGATGTTCCATATTCTAATTCAGTTTGTGCGTAAATATAGTGAAGTTCCTTATTCTTTCCAATTTCTTGATGAACTCCGTATTTACCAGTATCTTTTGCCAAATCTTCGATGGTGAGCATCTGGTTTATTTTGAAATCTTCTGAGAGGTAAAGAGAAATATCAGCATTTCCTTCAAGACACTTTCCATAGTGCTTATAATAAAGTCCTTTGACTATTTTTCTTCCCACCCGTCTCACTGGTTCAGGATCGAACTTGTATTCGATCTGCCTTGAGAAATCAGATCCAGCACCATTCGGGAAATACAGGGGCGTTGAGTTATCTATAACTAAACTTCTTATTTTTCTATTTTTCTGTATAGTCCGTTTTGTGCTGTTGTGTAGCTTTAAGGCGGTTGGAGCTTCCATCCCGCTTTTCAATGAAATATATAATTTGAATTCCTCGTCATCTTTGCTGCTTCGGTGGTTACAGCTATTGCATCCAGGCACGGTCACTAAATCTAATTCATTTGGCTGAGGGCGCGGAAAAATGTTCCTTGGGGGAACATGATCATTCGTGACTTCTTTGTCTTTGCCACAGAATGCACACATGCCTATTTTTTTCTTTTTCATACAACGTCTGAATTAAGGGGCTGGCTTTAGGCAGTCCCGCTTAAATGATGGGTTAGCTGCATTACTTCCACGATTTGGAGAGTTCCTTCGCAAGTAATGACCACACGGGTGTAAGTGGGGGGCATTCTCTGTCCGGTCCGTCTTGCTTAAGAATGGCAAGCGTTTCATTTGACGATATATCAATTACGGACATCGTTACACTCACGATATGTCCTTTGGAAAAGACACATACATTTCCATAATGATGGGATATGAACAGCTTAAGTGCATACCTATATCCTGCTTCTTTATACTCAACGATTTTGGTTGGGCTTTCTAGTTCAGTGACCTTTTGAGTTATTGCGATTGGTTTTACCTTGAACCCTTCTTTGATTAGCGCAACTGTCAAATCACCCTCGTACTCTCCAGCGCCTAGAAGTATGAACTGCTTAGGTTTGTGGATGGCTTCATTTATTACTACCGTTTGAGGGCGGGTATCTGTGACTTGGCACCCTGTAAGAGCCAATAGCATTAAAATTAGAGAAGCATATTTCATTTGTTCCCCTTTAAGCAGCTAACGGAAAGCTCACAACTGCATGAAGCGCAGCGGAATGCAGTTGTGGTGCAGTACCATGTTCGGTGAAGGCTATAATAACATTACAACAAATTATTTATAATAAGCATCCAAGAATTCATCCCTTGTTATTCTTGCCTGTGTAAGGATGGTTCTCAGAGTTGATTTCTTAATTGTTGGATGGTTTGGCATCGTCAGGGGAGTTCGGGAGCCGTCTGGATTTTCTTTTAACATTGCAATATGATTGCCCTCTCGGGCAACATTGAAGCCAAGAAGCTCAAAAGTCTTAACAACTTTTCGAATTGGAGCATCAACAGGAAACTTCGACATCAGACAGATACTCCAGCTTCTGCAATGAAGGCTTCCAGAATTGGCGGGTCAATATCGATTTGTTCAGGCCCGAATGTTTCAATATGAAACTTAATTGCCGATTTAACATCAGCCAACGCAGCTTCGTATGTATCACCCTGACCGACCACAACGCCCTTTAGGCCGAGTGGATAAGCAACATAGGTGTCGGGATGTTTCTCAACAACTATTTTAAATTGTTTCATAATGCTGGCCTCATTCAAGTTGGTTTTAGATGAGTTAACAAATTATATCACAATTGAAGTGTAAAAACAAAAAACCCCGCCTCTTGTAGATAAGAAACGGGGTTTATGGGGGACTGTAGGCCATTTCTAATCCTCATTTTCCCTCTCGGGGGCTGAAAAGAGAAAATCTCTTTAAAA
>JAFDAM010000012.1 GCA_019313825.1 Deltaproteobacteria bacterium | reverse complement strand
TTGATAGGGGAAGCATTGCTTCAGGATTATATTAATTTTACCAAAATTGGTATTATTAATAATTTGCGCTATCCTTCCTTGTGTCACCCCTGTCGTTTCAGCTATTTTATCCTGTGACCATCCAAGGCGGCTCAACCGGATGATAACGGTGTTTCTGCTTGCTTTCTGCCTGGCGCGGATATCGGAGATCCAGGTGTTGATTCTGGCAATGTAATCTGGAACGGGGCTAAATATATTGACAAGGAGAGTCAAAAAGAAATAAATATACCGATATATCTAAAAACTGTCTATTTGTGTCATAGGGTAGTAAATCTTTTAATTAACTTAATAAGTTACACGTAAAGCAAAGCTTGTAATATTCCTCTAAGCGGGGAATTATCATAGACATTCAAATAAAGAAGTAGGAGATCCAATGAAACAGGCATTGCTTATTGTGGACATGGAGAACGATGTCATTAAAGAAGGCGGTTATAACCATTCGCTCGTAAAAGATGGTATCATTCCGATTGATTTCGAGTTTTATGCATCACCGATTCCCAATGTTAAGAGGTTGGCAGAGGCGTTCAGGGCGGCCGGGAATCCTGTTATCTATATCACGTTGGAGCTGAAACCTGATTATTCGGATGCCTGCTTCCCTTACTGGAGGATGCATGAAACCATAGAAAGACAGTTTCATGTGGAGGGGACATGGGGTGCCCAGATCGTAGATGAATTGACTCCCGAAGAGGGTGACTATAAAGTGATTAAGAAAGGTTTCGGAGGGTTCCACAATACGGAGCTGGAGACCATACTGCGTAATCTGGACATCGACACATGTGTCGTTACGGGTGTAGGTACCCCGGTGTGCGTTGGGTCCACTGTCAGGGAAGGGGTGTCCAGAAACTTCAGGATGGTTGTTGTCAGCGACGGAACCGCGTCATTTACAAGGCAGAGTCATGAGGCTGAACTTAAAACAATAATGCATCCTATTGCCGACGTGAAAACCACAGACGAAGTGATCGAGTCACTGAAGTGATGAGAACCTATAGCATGGCAAGAGAAATCGCTATCGAAAGAATATCTTGATGTAACGCCCGCTAATGTATCTTAAAGAATAAGTTGTGTCGGTTATATATTGCTTTAAGCATATTGTTGTCATGTAGTATTAATTCATTATTCAAGATGGAGTGAAGAGAGAATGCAATACGATTTTGATTCTGTTGTTGATCGTCGTAATACTAATTCGGTTAAATGGGACATCCTTAAATTCGTATTCGGGACCGAAGATATTTTGCCTATGTGGATCGCTGATATGGATTTTCAGACAACACCGACTATAATTGAGGCATTGAAGAAGCTGGCAGAGCATGGGATATTTGGATATTCCATGACCCCGGACTCGTATCATGAAGCTATTATAGGTTGGATGAAAAAACGTAATAATTGGAAAATAAAAAAGGAATGGATTATTCACGTAGATGGAGTTGTCCCTGCTATTTATATGGCGATATGGACATTTACTGAACCAGGAGATCAGATAGTTATCCAGACTCCTGCCTATCATCTGTTCTTCCCTGCTGTAGAAGAAAATGGCCGTGAAGTGCTGGAGAATCCGCTCCGTTATGAAAACGGGCAGTATCTGATGGACCTTGAGGATCTTGAGGCAAAGATAACCCCTCGCACAAAGATGATACTCCTGTGCAGCCCGCATAATCCTGTCGGAAGGGTCTGGAAGAAAGAGGAACTGGAGAGGCTTGGTGAGTTCTGTATAAAAAATAATATTCTCGTGCTGTCTGATGAGATCCATAGCGATCTGATATATGAAGGCCACAAACATATACCCTTTTCCTCGATCTCCGAGGAGTTCGCAAACAACTCTATGGTCTGTATCGCAGCCAGCAAGAGTTTTAATCTACCGGCTCTCCGTGTGTCCAACACTATAATTCCAAATCCGGAACTTCGGGAGTATTTTAAGGCTACATTGAAAAAGAGTGATATTAAAGGTCCAAATATCTTTGGCAGGGTGGCAACTCAGACAGCCTATGATACAGGTGAACCATGGCTTGAGCAGTTATTGAAATACCTGCAGGGTAATATTGACTTTATGATGAAATATATAGAGGAAAAGATACCAAGGGTAAAAGCCACCCGACCTCAAGGGACCTATCTGGTATGGCTGGATCTCAGAGATATCGGGATAGACCCTGCAAAGACAAGGGATTTTTTAAGACTAGAGGCAAAGGTGGGTCTAAGCGGTGGTGTTGATTGCCGGGCAGAAGGAGAGGGATTCTGGAGAATGAATATTGCCTGCCCGAGGTCAGTATTAGAAAAGGCATTACAAAGACTGGAAAAGGCAATAAATTCCTTGCCGGGCAGTTGACGTTCTTTGCTTTTGGTATCGTAGAGATAGAAGAAGGTAGAATTTTCGGCCAGCAGGATGTGTGTGTCGAGATCGTAAAATACGCGTCAAGACGTGGCCCTGCAGGCCGAGCAGTCAATAAAGGCAAGTTCAGGACTAAAGCACCCTGGACACGTTCAGCCATTCAGGACGTCTGTCCATGGTATCTTGGATAGAGCTTTGCGAACCAAGGATCTTTACCAGCCCATCATTTTTGACCGTCTCCAACATGTCGGCAAAGGCCTTGAAATCCGTGGCCGATGTGCCTAGTATCTCCTCACGCGTATGCTGTCGTTCTTCATCTGTCACTCCTGACAGTTGCCGAACCATTGAGGTGTATCCTTTCGCGTCAGGGAGTAAATAACCATCCAAATCGCCTATGCTTCCGATAATACTTTTGGAAAGCTCATCATCATTCAGGTCAACGTCCCTTAGAAACCGTGCTGCCTGATCAAACACATCAAGGGTTTTAAAGAGATTCGGGTCTCGATAGGAGACAAATGTCAATGTGCCGGAGAGACGATCAAAAAGGCAAAAGGCACCATATGCCCCGCCCTGCACCCGGACGCGTTCCCACAGCCACGAGTTTCGCAGAAACCGGCAGATCACGTGGGCAGAGCCATGATAGCGATAGCCGGCACTGTAAAGGTTCGCCCCCTTTCCCACATAATTGACCTGGGAGGGAATGGTCAACCCTTCATAACCAGGAATCTTATCAGGAGACCATTCCGCGACATTGGTCTCAGAGACCGGCAGCGCATCCAGAAATTCGCGTACCTGGGGGCGTAAATGTGACCAGCCATCCTCATCCAATGAGACATTCAAAAACATGGCATTTCGTTTGATGAGGGTGCGATGAATCTCCTGAAGATCCTTGAGGACCTTTGGCCAGTGCTCATCAACGGCCTTGGCGAGTTTGCGAAGAAAAAAGAGGTAACTCAGGCCATTCATCTGTTCGGCGGCCCAGTCCGCCTCATTGAAATGGGCACGCAGACGCAGGTTGACTATCTGATGCCCGCCTGGTATGAGCTTCTGCTCCTCCCGGGCCTTTGCCTCCAGGACCATCTGCAGGAAACGTTCCCGGTTGTCCAGTTGGATGGTAAGGAGCACGTCCCTTAAGATATCAAGCATCTCCGCGGACTGTGGCAGCATCGACTTCCCACGCAGAAATAACCAGGCCGTAGCATTTTCGCTGTCTTTAACAACGGAGGTGTGAAAGGCCGGCCAGATACCCCCCGTTTTTCTGCTTATACGTTGTGTGATGGTCACATAGTCCTCTTTCTCCGTGCCCATCTCTAAAAGACCCCTTCCAAAAAGGCGGATATAGGGCAGGTATTTCTGCGGCAGGGTGTGCAGGTCGAAACCAAAGTCCATATAAGCGATCCCGTTTGTAAATAGATCGTGATAAAGGACTCGGGTCCCTGTCTCTTCCAGTGATGTCAAAGGAATGGTCTTATTCATCCTGTCCAGGTCGGAGAGCTTCAGCATAGGTATCTTTGCCAGGGATTCCGGGGGATCAGGTGTCTCCTGGATCTGCCTGAGTTCTTCGGTATTGTTGATGACATCCCGGAGATCCTCCTGGCTCATACCCGCTCTGGCCCTGTTTAACCTCTCCACTTCCGCCTCTTTCTCCTTGGCTGTCAGATCAGGGTCAGGTCGCAGGATGAGAGCGGTCCGATGCGGATTATTCAGAAAGATATTATCAATCATCTCTTCAAAAAGTGACTGATTGGCGGCCAAGCGGGATTTTACGGCCTCCAAAGGGGCTTCAAAGGCGATCAGCGCCAGGGGATCATCTCCATAGAGCCAGGTGGTCAGGGCCCGCAGCATAAGCGCCAGTCCGCGGGGATATCTTCCGGTATTGTTCTCTCGGAGACTGAACTCGATGCTGTTCAGGGCGGCCTCGATCGTATGGGGATCGATTCCTTCTTTAGCAAGGCGGGTCAAGGTCTGAAGGATAAGGTTCTCTACTCTGTCCGCATTGTCAAGATCGATTCCCTTAAGACCGGTGGAAAAATACATCTGGCGTATCTCGCTTCCCAGCCCTTCTCCCGCAAGATCTTCACCCATGTTCGATTCGATGAGCGCCTTTCGAAGTGGGGAGCCAGGCATACCCAGAAGGATATACTCCAGGATATGCATGGACAGATTGAATTCCCTGTCAGTGGTCTCGTGCAACAGCCAGTTAAGGGTGATCATGCCTTTTGAATTGTTGTCGTCATCCTTCCCTGCAGCAAAGGAGCGGATAATGCGCCTGGGCCGGTCAAAGGAAGGTTGTAAAGAGATAGTTGAATCAACCTCTGTCCGATCAAAGTCTTTCAGATAATCGTTTATGAGGGACAGACGCTGTTCCGGGTCATCATCCCCGTAAAAGAAGATACGGGCGTTGGAAGGAGAATAATATCTGCTGTGAAAGGACTTAAATTGATCAAATGTAAGTTCGGGGATCTGTTTGGGGTCCCCGCCGGAATCAAAACCATAGGCATTTTCCGGGAAGAGCGACTGTAATGAGTATTCTGCAAGGAGTGTGTCCGGCGAAGAATAGGAGCCTTTCATCTCGTTGAAGACAACACCTTTATAACTGAGCGGCTTATCCTGTTCCTCCAGTTCATAATGCCAGCCCTCCTGTTGAAAGATGAATGGCGTAAGCCTGGGGTAAAGCACTGCGTCTATATAGACATCAATTAGATTATAGAAGTCTTGTATGTTCTGGCTGGCAACGGGATAGCATGTCTTGTCCGGGTAGGTCATGGCGTTGAGGAAGGTCTGAAGCGAACCCTTTAATAGCTCAACAAAGGGTTCCTTAACCGGGTATTTGCGTGAGCCGCAAAGCACGGAGTGCTCAAGGATATGGGGCACGCCTGTGGAATCGGGAGGCGGGGTGCGAAATGTGATGCCGAATACCTTGTTCTCATCGTCATTTGTCAAAGATAAAAGCTCAGCGCCCGTTTTTATATGCCGGAACAGGGAGGCCGTGGTTTTCAATTCAGGGATCTCCTGCTCCTTAACAAGTTCAAAATCGTGGATAGTTGTCATTCATTCCTCCATCATAGGGATCAACCTTAACAGTCGGATCCCATTTGTTTTGCATTTAGGCTTCCTGCTTTTAGTAGGAGGTTATAGTCAGAAGGCTATGCCTTATAAGGGCAGTCTAATCCGGCAATGACCATCTCTTCAAGGCAATATCTACTACCTTTTGAGGAAGTGGCCAAATATTTGGGCTTTGCCAAGCCAGTTGCAGATTCATAGAGGTTCAGAGGCATAAAGCCCAAATATTTGACCACTGCAAAGACCAGTGGAATTTAAAAGAGATATCGCCTTGAAGAGACAGCCATTGCCGCCTCCAAGTTGTTCTCTGTGAGTGGGAATGGGGGGAGAACCATAAGAAAGGCAGGTATTATAAAGCGCATAATCTTATCCTACTGTTGAAAACCATGTCCATTGAGCGGCCCGCATTGGCGGGGCGGGCACTTTCTGAAAAGGGTAGTTTAATCCGGCGATGACCAATAATAAGGTTCACGGTTTAAAGTTCATGGCATAAAAATTTTGGGAAGTAGATGTTTTTCCCTTATGCCTTGTGCCTTACACCATATGCCTTTTTTACTGTTTCATCCTCAGATATGCATTAATGAACATATCTATATCACCGTCCATGACCCTGTCCAGATTGCCCACCTCCTCGTTTGTTCGATGATCCTTGACCATCCTGTAAGGATTGAACACATATGATCTTATCTGACTCCCCCAGGCGATATCTTTCTGGTTCTGGTGCCTGTCCTGCTTTTCCTGTTCCAGTTTCTTTTTTTCAATCTCATAGAGCCTCGACCTCAATACCTTTAGGGCCATCTCCTTGTTGCGGTGCTGGGATTTTTCGTTCTGGCATTGAACAACAATGCCTGTGGGGAGATGCGTGATTCTGATGGCTGAACTGGTCTTGTTCACATGTTGTCCACCTGGGCCGCTGGCCCTGAAGGCATCAATACGAAGGTCTTTCTCCTCGATCTTTACCTCAATATCGGTGACGACCTCAGGAAGTACCGAGACAGACGCAAAAGAGGTGTGCCGTCTGCCTGTCGCGTCAAAGGGAGAGATCCTGACCATCCGGTGTATCCCGTGCTCTGATTTCAGGTATCCGTATGCATAGGGTCCGCTCACGGTAAAGGTGACATTCTTGACCCCTGCCTCATCCCCTGGAAGATAGTCTATTTCCTGATTGGCCATACCCCGGGATTCGCACCATCGAAGATACATCCTTAATAGCATCTCAACCCAGTCCTGGGCCTCAGTTCCTCCGGCACCGGCGTTTATGGAAACAATGGCGTTCCGTTTGTCATCCGGATCGCCAAGAAGAGATTTCAATTCAAGGCGTTCAATCTCCTTTTCCAGTTGGAGAACATCCTTTTCCACCTCTTTCAGGGTTGGCTGATCTTCCTCTTCATAGGCCATTTGGGCAAGGATTTTGGCATCCTCGCTCTCCTGGTAAAGCCTTTGCCATTGATCGATGTTTTCCCGAAGCGAGGCGCCCTGCTGGTTTAATCTGGCTGCCTCATCCTGATTATTCTGCCAGAAGTCGGCCTTGGCTATTATTGCCTCAATTTTTTCGAGCTCTTTTTTCTGTTCATCCAGGTCAAAGATGACCTCTTAGGTCGTTGAGTTTTTCCGTGATGTTTTCGATTTTTGTTATCATTTCGTGATTCATCTCTCTTCTCCTTTTATCCGCAATCAGTGAAAACGACATAGTCATTGTCTTTGGCAATTAGATCGATGATAACATAATATGAAAAATAAATTAATCAAGCATATAACCAGGATTGCCAAGGCAAATATATCCCCGTATCTTGTATAAAAAGTCCTGGCCGGGCCATTAACCCTTACCTCATGTTTCAGGACCGCTTCCGTGAAGAGGCTGCTATGTTCGATAATCTTGCCATTGGAACCGATAAATGCGCTGAAGCCCGTATTCGCGGCCCTAATTAATGGCCTCCCATTCTCCACGGCCCTGAATGCTGACATGCATAAATGTTGATAAGGTGCACTTGTCATGCCAAACCAGGCATCGTTAGTCAGGTTGACAAGGATCTTTGCGCCTTTTTTTACATGGGTTCGTGCCAGATCAGGGAATATGGCCTCATAACAGATCAGGATACCGACAGGGAGACCTGGGAGTTTTAACGGGACTATCTCCTTGCCGGACGCAAAGTCACCGGCAGCCGGGACCAGCCTGTGAACAAACGGTAAAAATCTTTTAAGGGGCACATACTCGCCAAAAGGCACAAGATGGACCTTATCATAGTGGCTGGTTAATATACCTCCGGGAGAGAGGTGATAGGCGCGGTTGTAATATCTTATTGCATTTTCCTCCATAGTGTAAGCTGGACTGCCAAAGATAAGCTGGGCGCCGGATTCTTTTGAAATCTTAACGATCTTGTCTGAAAATCCAGTATTGTCCTGGAAAAAGAAGGGAACTGATGTCTCCGGCCATACAATCAGATCCGGCCTGAAACCGTAGGTTGAACTGGTGAGTCTGTTGTATATATTAACGGTCTTCCCCTGGTAGGCGGAGTGCCATTTGACTGATTGATCAATATTCCCCTGAATAATCGCTGTATTAACGGTTTTTTGATCGTTCTTTTTCGCCATGTAACCTGACAACCGGTAATGACCATAGATCAGAGTGAAGATTGCCATAAACAGGATTAATAATATCTCCCACCTTAGAAGCCTTTCCCAAATCTTGAGATGATGATCAAAAAAAAGGAGATAGATCAGGGCATTAGAGGTTATTATAAGGAAGGATATCCCGTATACTCCGGTCATATCTGATATCTGAATCAGACTCAGGTGGTTGAACTGACTGTATCCCAAAAGGCACCATGGGAAACCGGTTAACAGTTTGGCCCTTATATATTCAAGCGATACCCAGATCCCTGCGGTCATCAAAATCCGCAAACGGGAACTTTTAAGATAGGATACCAGGAGTGAAAAGAGACCGGGATAAAGAGATAGATAGAGGCATAAAAGGAGTAAAACCACCGAACTAACAACAATATTAAGCCCGCCGTGACTCTTAAGGACCACTATGATCCAGTAAATAAGTGTCAGGTAATGGGTCAGTCCCGCTACAAGCCCCAACCTGAAGGCATTGGAGCGGGATTCATTATCAAGGCTCTTCAGGAGCGGCACAATGGCAAACCATGCCACCCAATCCAGCTTTGACGGCGGAAATGAGGCCGTCAGCATAACTCCTGAGAGCATGGAATATAGTATCTTTCTTGTTGATATGAACGTTATTTTACGCACTTTAGTTCATTTCATCTATAATATTCTACCCTATAATCGAAGGGCAGAGATCTATAAACAGAACGGTTGGGTCAGTGTTGTTTTTTATCTTCAGCAGCGGGACTGGAAGGGTCTTTGCGAGTGATGAGGACTTTATCAATCTTCCTCTCATCCGCGGATTTGATGGTCATTTCCAGATCTTGATAGGGGATCTTTTCACCGCTTACAGGGATCTTGCCTAGGACATGGATAATAAATCCACCTACGGACTCAAATTCGCCCTCAGGCAGCTTTATCTCAAAATGTTCTTCCAGTTTCTCGATTTCCAGGCGGGCATCGACCAAGACGGATGTTTCATCAACGGTCGTCAATAATGGTCGGTCATTATCATGTTCATCCAATATCTCCCCCACTATCTCTTCTATAATATCCTCTATAGTGATAATTCCTGCCGTACCCCCATATTCATCGGTCACTATGGCGAGATGGGTCTTTTTCTTTTTTAAATCTCTTAGAAGGTTACTTATCTTCTGGTTCCAAGGGACAAAATAGGGGACCCTGAGAATATCATGCGGTATTTTGGACCCGGGATCCTCACCAAGGAGCCTCAAGAGATCTTTGGCATGTAATATTCCCTCAATCTCGTCAATATTATCCCTATAGATAGGTATTCTTGTATGGCCGCAATCGGTGACCAATTCTATGAATTCCCCAAGGGTTGAATTGATCGAGGCGGAGGAAATATCCGTGCGGGGAATCATTATCGAATGGGTCATGGTCTCCTTTAGGTCAAGCACACCATGAACCATGTCCGATTCTTCGTCGGTGATAAGTCCTTTGGCCTGGCCTTCATCCATAAGATCATGGATCTCTTCGGTCAGGTCAGAGCCTTTTCTAAGATGAGTTTTTTTACTTATCCGAGATATTATCTTGTCTAGCAGACTTTGGTCTGAGTCATCTTCCAAGGATATTTTATTCTCCCTCTATCAATTACGGTTTATTACATAGGGTTCCAATTGCCAACAATAGTGTTTACAGTGGTATTCGAATGGGGCCCTCATTAATGTCCGGTTAGGATTTTGCATTAATGACATTTGTATTTTAAAGATGGCCGGTAGGGGTCTCTTTACAATGGCGAACGGGTTATAAGCAAAACTTTTATAAAAGGTGCCTGCCCCCGATAAACCGGGATTTTCGACAGGCGGACGGAATGCTTCTCCGTTATTCAGCCTCGTTCAGGTCGGGTAATATCCGAGGAAGCCCCCCGTCCGCCGCCTCCGGCTTCATGCGGATGCACTGCACATAATGCAGTTCGACCATGAAAAGAGACCCCTACCGCCCATCAACGTCCATACGACGACATTGCAAAATCCTAACCGGACATTACTGGCAAAACCTATAAGTTCATGCAACATGTTATGATATTTGATATACTTATCTTGTATATATACTATTTTTATCTTTGTTTAATGTCAAGTGGCAAACCGGGCAAGCCCAAATTCAGATAAGAGATTCGAATATGGAGATAGGATTTAGGCTCGAATAAAAAGACCCAACTGACCTAAAATATAGGAGAAATCCAGAAAACTATGTTAGGCTCCGTTATTTATTGCAGCTTTTAATTTTATTTAATTCAAATTTATTATTTGATGTCTGTCATGGAAAATCTCTATCCCTTGACCGTGGGATTTTGCGGTATTTCCGGACGAAAACTACCTAAATGGGTACACTAAACTCTATATTAAAGCGGTTTTTATGATAAGGGTTACGCAAACATCTGGTCAATAATATCTCTTGACTTTGATTTGCCTTATGATAATAATAAAATCACTGTGAAAAACAGGTAAAGTTGTTATCCATCTTCTGGTTAAGAGTTCCAAGCAAGAAGATGAGTCGGTTATCATGGCGGGCATAGCTCAGCTGGTAGAGTACAAGCTTCCCAAGCTTGGTGTCGCGGGTTCGAACCCCGTTGCCCGCTCCAATTGTTTTCATTTTTTTAAAGGCCTGATTCCCTTTTTGAGGTTATTAACCTAACCTGTGAGGTGGTTGATCTTCTTCGAATTGCGGACGTGGTGTTGGTTTTCTTATTGCCTTTATGAATATTATGCAATAAAACTAACAACAGTTCAGTCTGCAGTTATGAAGCGGGTCTTATTGCCCGCTTTTTTATTGGTCTTAAGGATTGATCATCAGCACCTGTTGCCGAGCCGATAGGACTAAAAATAGTAGATATGAAAGGACACTGGAAACTGATACCTTTTCTTACTGATTGACAATACTGGCACAACCGGCCAGTGATAACGAACGGTTGATATTACAGATCGATCACAGAGATTTAAGGAAAGACCTTGAGTTTATAATCTATAGTCTGCTGCCATATGCCAAGTATCGCGCTCTCGATAACAAAGCGGATTGCCGACCAGGCCGAGCCTATCCTTGATGAATTGGGTTTTGAACTGGTGGACATCGAATACCTGTCAAAGCATGGGAGATGGGTTCTCAGGATATACATAGACAAGGATGGAGGCGTAACCATTGATGATTGCGCCAGGGTGAGCGGAGAACTTGGGGACCTTATTGATATAAAAGAGGTCATCGAACATGAATATGTCTTGGAAGTCTCTTCCCCGGGTCTTAACAGGCCTCTTAGGAAAGAGATAGATTTTGTCCGGGCGATCGGCAAGAAGGTAAAAGTAAGGATGGCTGCCCCGGTCAAAGGACGCCGAAATTTTTCAGGCTATTTGAAGGATTTTCAAGACCATACTCTGTATATTGAGGTGGAAGGCGGACTGATAACCTTGCCCTGGCCTGGGATAGATAAGGCCAACCTGGTTTATCAGTTTAAAGATTAACAGGTTCTAAATTATGGGGTAAAACCAAGATGATTTCAGATTTAGGAAAGGTATTGGACCAAGTAAGCCGTGAGAAAGGGGTTGAGCGGGAGGTATTGATCAGGACCCTTGAGGAGGCAGTCCGTACTGCGGCTAGAAAAAAGCTGGGGCATAATTATGCTCTGGAAATCAATTTCAATGATGAACTTGGTGAGATCGAGATCTTTGGATTTAAGGATGTCGTGGAAGAGGTTACAGACGAGCACCTTGAGGTATCGCTTGAGGAGGCCAAAAAGATCGACCCGGAGGCGGAGATCGGTGACAGTCTTGGCATAAAGATGGATACGGATGAACTGGGCAGGATAGCGGCACAGTCTGCCAAACAGGTCATTATGCAACGATTGAGAGAGGCTGAAAGGAGTATGGTTTTTGATGACTTTAAGGACAGGCGAGGCGAGATCATCCATGGAATTGTCCAGAGATTTGAAAAGGGGGCAATTGTAGTCAATCTCGGTCGCGTAGAGGCCGAACTTCCTTCCAAGGAACAGATACCCAAAGAGAACTATAAACAGGGAGATCGTATAAGGGCCTATATCCTGGACGTAAAACAGTTCAGTCGAGGTCCCCAGATAATCCTTTCACGTACTCATCCTAATCTGCTATCCGTACTTTTTGAGAGTGAAGTCCCTGAGATCGCGGAAGGGATTGTCAAGATTGTCCAGGTGGCGAGAGAACCGGGGAGCAGGGCGAAGATCGCGGTTTATTCCAAAGACAGTGATGTTGATCCTGTGGGCGCTTGCGTGGGGATGAAGGGCTCAAGGGTCCAGGCCGTGGTTCAGGAACTTAGGGGTGAGAAGATAGATATTGTGACCTGGGATCTTGATCCGGCAAAGTTTATCTGCAATGCCCTTGCGCCTGCCGAGATTATCAGGGTTATCGTTGACGAGGCTAACCAGTCTATGGAGGTTGTGGTTCCGGATGACCAGCTGTCTTTAGCTATTGGAAGGAGAGGTCAGAATGTCAGGCTGGCTTCAAAGATATCCGGGTGGAACCTGGACGCCACCAGCGAGTCGGATTACAACCGTGCCTTGAAAGATGCTTACAGCTCCTTGCTTAGCGTGGATGGTGTGGGCGAAGCGACTGCCACAAATCTTTATCAGCAGGGGTTTAGGTCAGATAAAGATGTGGCAGGGGCCGATATCGATGAGTTGGTTCAGGTAAAAGGAATAAGTGAAGATAAGGCAATGAAACTTATTGAAAGCGCGGCTTTAAATCTTAAGGACAAGGAAGAGAATCAAGAGATCGAAGAAAAAGTTAAGGATGAGGAGGAGTCGGAAGAGGACATGGCCGATGGGGAAGAGTAGAGGTCATATTCCCATAAGGACATGCATCTCATGCGGTGTAAGACGCGATAAAAATGAGCTTATACGGCTCTCATTGGATGCGGAAGGTCAGTTAATAAAGGATATCGAAGGAAAGATGCATGGCAGGGGCGCTTATGTCTGTAAAATCAGAACCTGCCAGGAACAATTGTCTAAGAATAGACGTCTTCATAAACTGTTCAGGACTGATAAGGTCATAGTGAATTTCGGGGGATTTAATGGCTAAAGTTAGGGTTTACGAATTGGCCAAAGAACTTAATATGGATAGCAAAAAGCTGGTTGAAAAATTGCAAGCCAGTGGAATGAATATCAAGAACTATATGAGCACCCTGGATGAGGATGCCGCCAGTAAAGCCAAAGATATAGTCACCGGTGTAACGTCAGAAGTAATTGAAGAAAAAAGGATAAAGCCGAGAGTTATTCGCCGGCGAAAAAAGACGATCAAGGTTGAGGTAGAAAAGCCGGAGGAAGAGCCTGTTCCCCCAAAGGTTAAAAGAGAAGAGGTTAAGGTTGAAGAAAAACCCCCGCTAAAGGAAGAGAAGGCGCTACCCGAAGAGAAAGAGGTTCCAGGGGAGGCTAAGGCCAAGAAGCCTTTGGCCGAGCTCAAGCCCAAGGGAAAACCAAAAAAGATAAAAAGAAAGAAAAAGGAAAAACCGGCCAAGATAATCAAGAGGCCGGAGGAAGGGCTTTTGAAAGAGGTAATAGCAAAAGAGAAAAAGGCTAAGGTTCCTGTTGAAAAACCTGTTACTGAAGTACCACCTGTTGAGGCGTTGGAGGCCGTCCCAAAAGAGGAGAAAAAAGGGAAACCCTCCAGGAAGAAGAAGGATAAAAAGAGGGCCGAGCAAAAGGAAATTGAACAAACAGGCCGCGTTCGCTATCGAAAGGTAGAGGTTTTTGAGAGGGCAGATCTTTATAATGGCCGGAAACCGAGGATTAAAGACAGAAAGGCGGGGAAAAAAGCCAGAGAAGTTTCTAAAGAACTAAAACACACCGAGATAACCACCCCCAAGGCCTTAAAAAGAAGGATTAAGGTCCAGGAAGAAGTAACTGTGGCGGAACTTGCCAAAGCCATGAGTGTAAAAGCCGTCGAGCTTATCAGAAAATTGTTGAGTCTGGGCGTCAGGGCCAATATCAATCAAGCGATTGATTTTGAGACCGCTTCTGTTGTGTCAGATGATTTCGGATATGAGCTTGAGTTGGATCTCCTTGAGGTGGAGAGTATCCTTAAAGAGGTTGAGGATAAGCCCGAAGACCTGAAACCAAGACCTCCAGTTGTGACCATTATGGGGCATGTGGATCACGGAAAGACATCCCTGCTTGATTATATAAGAGAATCCAACATCATAGGAGGTGAATCAGGCGGTATCACACAGCATATCGGGGCCTATTACGTGAAGGGAAAGGGAGGGGACATCGTCTTTCTCGATACGCCGGGTCACGAGGCATTTACCGCCATGAGGGCAAGGGGGGCAAAGGTGACCGATATTATTGTTCTGGTGGTCGCAGCGGACGACGGGGTTATGCCTCAGACAAAAGAGGCTGTTAACCATGCCCGTGCTGCCAATATCCCTATTATTGTTGCCATTAATAAGATTGATAAGCCCGAAGCCAATCCGGAGAAGGTCACAAGAGAACTGGCCGAACTGGAGTTGGCGCCCGAAGAATGGGGTGGAGATACCATATTCGGTAAGATTTCTGCAAAGACAGGTGAAGGGGTCAATGAATTGATGGAGTTGATCCTGCTTCAGGCTGCGATGCTTGAATTAAAGGCGAGTCCGGACAAGAGTGCAAGGGGCACGATCATCGAGGCAAAACTGGACAAGAGCAAGGGCTCCGTGGCCACGGTACTTATAAAGAGCGGGACCCTCAAGAAGAGCGATTATTTTATTTGCGGAGAGACCTATGGCAGGGTCAGGGCCATGCTCAATAATCGCGGAAAGAAGATGCAATCTGCCAGCCCTTCAGTCCCTGTAGAGATCTACGGGATCTCCGAAGTCCCAATGGCCGGCGATGAATTTATTGTTGTCAAGGATGAAAAGAGCGCGAGACAGCTTGTTGAGCATCGTAAGGCCAAGATGAAAGAAAAGGAGATGTCCAGACAAGGGATTGTCAGTCTGGATGATCTTTTTCAAAAGATAAAAGAGGGCGAGATCAAGGAGCTCAACATCGTTCTCAAGACAGATGTGCGGGGCTCTCTTGAAGCCCTTTCCGAAGCCCTGAACAAGTTGAGCACTGAAGAGGTTAAGCTCAGAATGATCCATTCCTCCACAGGGGCTATAACAGAAACAGACGTTATGCTTGCTTCTGCGTCGAGCGCGATTGTGATCGGCTTTAATGTGCGAGCGAATCCGAGGGTAATCCGGATTGCTGAAAAGGAAAAGGTGGACATCCGGTACTACGATGTCATCTATAACGTCCTTGAAGATATCCGATTGGCCATGACCGGACTCCTTGAGCCGACTTACAAGGAGAACATTATTGGACGGGCGGATATTAAAGAAATATTTTCTGTTCCCAAGGTGGGTGCCGTCGCTGGTTGCTATGTGACTGATGGTTATATCGAGAGGAATGCCAAGGTACGTCTCCTTAGAGATGAAGTGGTGGTCTTTGACGGAAAGATGGCCTCGCTTAGACGTTTTAAGGATGACGTTAAAGAGGTCCAGTCAGGATATGAATGTGGTATTGGCCTGGAAAATTTTCAGGATATAAAGCCGGGAGACGTGTTTGAGGTCTATCAGCTAGAAGAGGTCCAAGCGGAGTTATAAGGGATGGTTGTCGGAACCATGAGAATAGAACTCCACTTACATGATAATCGTTCTCTTAAAGGAAAGAGAAAGGTCGTGAAAAGCATGGTGGGTAAGGTTAAGCACAGATTTAATGTTGCTATCGCTGAAACCGGCTCAAATGATAAGTGGCAAAAAATTGAATTGGGTGTAAGCGCTGTTGGAAATGACAGACGTCATGTGGATTCATCGTTGACTAACGTGCTTGCTTTTTTGGAGTCTCTGTATCTGGCTGAGATCGTTGATTCAAAGATAGAAATTTTAAATGTCTAACAACAGGGATGGAAATCTGTTACTGTTATCCCTTTCGGCGGAATGACGGCCCCTTGTCAGAAACCAAACCGCACTAGCTAAATAGTGAGGATAGATATGTTAGCGGGTAAGAGAGCGATTAGAGTCGGCGACCAGATCTTAAAAGAAATTGCCAATTTATTAACGCAAAGAGTGCGAGATCCCAGAGCTCGGGGGGCAACTCTTACCGGTATCCATCTCAGTGACGACCTCAGACATGCTCGGGTCTACTATAGTGTTTTAGGGGATCAGGAAGATATCATGAGGACTCAATCCGGATTGGATAGCGCCAAGGGTTATATTAAGCGAGAGATAGGGGTCCGTATTAATTTAAGATATATGCCTGATATTGTTTTTGAACATGACCCGACCCTGGAAATGGGAAATCAGATGGAGAAGCTTTTTCAGAAGATAAAGATGGGTGAGTTAAAAGATGCCGATGAATAAGAGTAGGTGTCAATCGAATGATCCAGTGTGCCGCAAAATGATCCCGCCAATGAAAAGGAGATGTCGCTTTAAGGGGATTCCGATATTGCGGTACTTTCTCATAGATAACATATAATGTCAGAACTTTTAAACGACATTGATCCGTTTGCTTATTTAAAAGAAAGAAAGGTTTTTGGTTCGTTTAACTGCTTGGGAATAATGGAACAACTTGTAACGGACAACGGGCATCAGACAATACGGAAAAATCCTCGTGACGGGATAATACTCATAGATAAAAATGAAGGAGAGTCTTCTTTTGATGTAGTAAAGAGACTCAGGGGAGGGGTAAAGGTAAAAAAGGTTGGTCACGCGGGTACCCTGGATCCATTCGCTACAGGACTTCTGATTATTCTCCTGGGACAGGGGACAAAGCTTTCGCCCTTTCTCATGTCCGGACAAAAAAGATATCGTGCATCCATAAGATTAGGCATTGAAACAGATACTCTGGATCCGACCGGTCGTATTATCCAGACAAGACACGTTCCGGCATTTGAGCCTGAACAGATCAAGACGATTGCCATGAAATTTATTGGAGAGATTGAGCAGGTACCGCCAATCTTTTCCGCGGTGAATTATCAAGGTAAACGGGCGTATAAACTAGCAAGAAAAGGAATCAAGGTAGATCTGAAAAAAAGAAGAGTGAAGGTCCATTCCATTGAAATCATCTCCATTGATCTGCCGGAGATTACAATGGAGATATGCTGCTCAGGCGGGACATATATCAGGAGTCTTGCGTCTGATATGGGAAAACAGTTAGGAACGGGAGCGCACTTGAGCGCCTTGAGAAGATTATCCAGCGGGCCTTTCGAAGTAAAGGATGCTATTAACTCAAAGCAGATTGGAGATGCAGCCTCAAGCGGTTTCTTATCGGATAGGATAATCCCCCTAGGGGAGGCCCTGCCCGATATGCAGGAAGCCCGGGTAGATGATCGAACAGCCCAAAAAATAAGAAACGGTTATAAGCCGGAATGGGAAGAAGTGGCGGTTGGATCTGCGTTACCTGATCTTTATGAAGGCCATATCAAGCTTGTAAATGACACGGAGTTAGTAGCCGTCATGGAAGCAGGTCACTTCCCTGGTGATAATAAGGGTTGGCTAAAGAAGGTAAGGGTCTTTAATTCGAAGTGATCTAAGGTACCTATAGTATTTTATTTTGTCAGGCAAGCCTTCGATTTTACCGGAGGTCAGTCAATATAATCCATAGCCAATTTCGAAGGAGGTATAGAAAGTGGTTTTAACTACAGAAGCCAAAAAAGAAATTATTGGAAAATTTAAGCTCCACAGTAATGATACCGGTTCACCAGAGGTCCAGATAGCTCTTCTAAGCAATAGGATAACGTATCTTACGGAACACTTTAAAACGCATAAGAAGGACCATCACTCACGAAGGGGGTTGCTGAAACTGGTTGGGCAGAGAAGAAAATTACTCAATTATCTGAAAAAGTCGGATATGAAGAGATACCAGCAGATTATCAAGGAACTCGGAATCAGAAAGTAGGTCCGCACTCCCTAAACAGATTTGCCAGATGAAGCCCCCATAGATTTTTGGGCGGAATTCTGATTACCATGAAAGGAATAATAAAAAATGATTAAGACAACTTCAATAGATAATAATGGACGGACATTACACATAGAGACGGGCCGTATCGCCAAGCAGGCCAGTGGTTCTGTCGTTGTTACCTTTGGCGAAACAGTAGTCCTGGTGACGGTCGTCTCAACGGATGAAGTCAGAGAAGGAATAGATTTTCTGCCCCTGACCGTCGAATACAAAGAGATGTCCTACGCGGGCGGAAGATTTCCGGGGAACTATTTCCGCAGGGACATGGGAAGACCCGGCGAGAAGGAGACCCTGACCGCACGTCTGATAGACCGGCCTCTACGTCCCCTGTTTCCGGACAACTATCACTACGAGATCCAGTTGATTGCAAGCGTGCTCTCTTCGGATAAGGAGAACGAGGCGGATGTTCTTGCCATCCTGGGAGCCTCGGCAGCCCTTGAGGTCTCTGACATACCTTTTAAAGGACCCATTGCAGCGGTTCGGGTGGGAAGGATAGACGGTGAGTTCGTCACTAATCCCACGCGCACTCAACAGGAGAATTCAGATATCAACCTCATTGTGGCCGGAAACAGGTCAGCCGTTGTCATGGTAGAGGGCGGTGGAGAATTTGTATCAGAGGCAGATATGATCGAAGCGATCTTCTATGGGCATGAGGCGTTGCAACCCATGCTCGACATGCAGGAGGAGCTTAAGAAGGATGCGGG
The DNA here is from genome assembly GCA_019313825.1 of Deltaproteobacteria bacterium. Lineage (GTDB taxonomy): Bacteria > Desulfobacterota > DSM-4660 > Desulfatiglandales > HGW-15 > JAFDAM01. The sequence continues at coordinate 21,006 of JAFDAM010000012.1, read as the reverse complement.
AAAGCCAAAGAGAGAGATCCCTGATCCGGAAAAGGATGAGGAGCTGGAGGCCAAAGTAACGGGGGTCGCGACTCCCCTACTCCAGGAGGTCATCTCAACGGCTGATAAAATGCTACGGCAGAAAAATAGGGCTGATACTATTGCATCCACTATTGAGACGTTATCTGCGGAATACGAGGGCAGGGGGTCAGAGATAAGGGAGTTCGTTCATGACCTTGAGAAGAAGATGGTCCGCAAGATGATCCTTGAAGAGGATCGGCGGATGGACGGACGCTCCTTCACAGAGATCAGGCCCATAGATTGTGTGGTGGGGATACTGCCCAGAGTCCACGGCTCCGCTCTATTTACCAGAGGTGAGACACAGGCTATGGTCCTGACCACCCTTGGAACCGGTATGGATGAGCAGAGGATAGATACAATCTACGGAAACGAGTTCAGGAACTTTATTCTCCATTATAACTTTCCCCCTTACAGTGTGGGAGAGGCAAAGAGGTTGGGAGGCCCCAGCAGAAGAGAGCTCGGCCATGGCGCCCTTGCCAGGCGCGCACTCCTGCCGGTTGTCCCTGAAAAGGAGGAGTTTCAGTACGCTGTCCGTGTCGTATCAGAGATCCTTGAATCAAACGGATCTTCATCCATGGCCAGTGTATGCGGAGGGTCCCTGTCACTGATGGATGCGGGAGTCCCCATAAAAGGTGCCGTTGCGGGCGTGGCCATGGGACTAGTCTCTGACGGCCGTAAGATCGCAGTGCTCACAGATATCCTGGGAGATGAGGACCATTACGGTGACATGGACTTTAAGGTGACCGGGACTCGTGACGGGATAACCGCGCTACAGATGGATATCAAGATAGACGGTGTTACCCGTGAGGTGATGCATAAGGCCCTGGAGCAGGCAAGAACAGGCAGGCTCTTTATCCTGGACAGGATGGCTGAGGCAATATCACGGCCAAGGAGCAATGTATCCGAGTATGCGCCGGTTATCACTACCATGCGGATAAAGACCGAGAAGATAAAGGTCCTTATCGGCCCGGGGGGCAAGGTGATAAGGGAGATAAGCGCAAAATCGGATTCTAACATCAATGTTGATGATGATGGAAATGTGATTGTCTCGTCACCGGATGAGGAGGCCGCAAAGGTCGCCATTGAGATGATCAACGATATTCTTCAGGAAGCAGAGGTGGGTAAACTCTACAATGGGACCGTAAGAAAGATCATGGATTTTGGCGCCTTTGTGGAGATCTTCCCTGGAACAGACGGGCTGATTCATATCTCGCAGTTGGATAAGGAGAGGGTGAACAAGGTTACGGATATCCTTAAAGAGGGTGATGAAGTACTGGTAAAGGTTATCGATGTTGATAGAAACGGAAAGATAGCCCTGTCACGTAAGGCTGCCCTGGGTGAAAGTCTGGCAGATGTATCGTAAAACGGTTTTAAAAAACGGTGCCAGGATTATCACTGAAAGGCTGGAGCATTTCAGGTCCGTGTCTCTTGGGATATGGGTAAGTGGGGGATCCAGAGACGAGGAGAAGGCCGAGAACGGGATCTCCCATTTTATTGAACACATGATTTTTAAGGGGACTCGTAACCGCAGTAGCCTTCAGATTGCCAAGGAACTGGATGCCATCGGAGGCCTTTCCAATGCCTTTACAACAAAAGAATATACCTGTTTTCATTCAAAGGTCCTTGATAAACATTTCTCCGTCTTAGCGGATATTCTGTCTGACATATTTTTGAATTCAACCTTTGATCCTCAGGATATAGATAGGGAAAGGCAGGTCATCCTCCAGGAGATAAGTATGGTGGATGATTCTCCTGATGAACATATCCATGAGTTGTTTAATCGCCTGTTCTGGATCGATCATCCTCTTGGCATGTCAGTCCTGGGTACGGGTGAGACCGTCTCTGCCATAAGCAAGAAGGAAATACTCGATTATATCAAGCGATTCTATACCCCTGACAGGATTATTATTGCTGCCGCAGGAAATATCGATCATGAGGCGGTGATTGCGTTTTTCAAGCCTCTTTTTGAATCAATCGAGCCGGGAGAAAAAGCTCCCCCGTTGAACAGTCCCCATATTAATTCGGATGTTTCATCTCATTATAAAGATCTGGAGCAGGTACATATCTGTCTAGGTGGTCAGGCGCCCCATATTTTAAGCGATCTCAGGTTCGCAAGCGCAATCTTCAACACAATCCTTGGGGGAAATATGAGTTCGAGGCTTTTCCAGGAGATAAGGGAGAAGAGGGGCCTCGCATATTCCATCTATTCCTTTCTTTCCGCCTATATAGATGCGGGCCTTTTGGGAGTCAGCGTAAGCACGGGTCCGTTGGAGGTTAATAACGCCCTTGAAGTGATCAATGCCGAGATTAAAAAGATCCAACAAGGGGAGATATCCGATACGGATCTGGAAGAGGCAAAGGAACATCTTACAGGGGGTATCTTGCTGGGTGCGGAGAGCACAGATGCCAGAATGGTGCGTATTGCCAAAAATGAATTTATATTTGGCAGATATATAAGCTATGAAGAGCTTGTGGACGATCTGGAAAAGGTTACTGTTGATGAAGTGGTTGCTTGTGCAAATGAGACGTTTCTGACAGACAGGGTCTCTTTGGCCACCCTTGGCCCTATTAAAAAAGAGGAACTGGATCTGGGCTGCCTTCAGTTCAATTAATCACAGTGCCACTCAGACAGACACAGACAGGTAGTTCCACTGAAAGCGGCAATACCTGTCCGTGTGTTGTTTGTAGTCCCTGAATCTTGCAAAATTCAGGTCATAACATTCATAAAGGCTTAAAGGAGATATGGATCTTGGAGAAGATAGAGATCAAGGTAAGATGCCTGAGCGGCAATGAAGATATTCCTTTGCCTTTCTATGAAACCGTGGGTTCTTCAGGCATGGATCTCAGATCTGCCGTAGAAGGAGATGTCGTATTAAGTCCGGGCGAGATTAGGCTTATCCCCACAGGCATGGCCGTGTCCATTCCCTCGGGTTATGAAGGCCAGATAAGGCCCCGCAGCGGTCTATCCCTTAAAAACGGCATCGGGATGGTCAATTCTCCAGGCACGATTGATTCGGATTACAGGGGCGAGATAGGTATTATTGCAATAAACTGGGGACAGAAATCATTCACTATCAAGAGAGGAGATAGAATTGCCCAGATGGTTATAACTAAGGTATACAGAGCAGAGATTATCGGTGTTAATGATCTGGATTCTACTCAACGGGGAGAAGGTGGTTTCGGTCATAGCGGCGTTGAATGAAGATGAGCCTTAGGATATCAGCTGCCGGCTACTAAAGAGCGAGTTCAGATATAAGGAAGTTATATGCGTTTTTCTGTTTTGGCATCAGGTAGCGGAGGAAATATCTGTTACATAGAGACTGCTAAATCAAAGATTTTAATAGATGCCGGGTTAAGCTGTCGCGAGTTGATCAGACGCCTTGAATCCATTAAAGTCAGATCTGATCACCTTGATGCTCTCGTGATTACCCATGAGCACTCGGACCACATAAAAGGAGCGGGTCCAATAGCCCGCAGATTTGACATTCCTGTCTATATCAACGGTCCTACCCTGAAGAGAAGCTTAAGAACCTTGGGAAATATATCCAGACCGGTGTCTGTGCATACCGGCCAATCACTAACCATCAATGATATTTTAATCGAAACGTTTACCAAATGTCATGACGCTGTGGACCCCATGGGCCTGATCATATCTTCAAATGGTGTAAGGCTTGGCCTGGTCACGGACCTCGGTCGTAGCACAAGACTGGTGGAAAATCGTTTAAAAGAATGTCATGCCCTGATAATTGAATTTAATCATGATCAGGTGATGCTGGAGCAGGGACCCTATCCTCTGGCCCTGAAGAGGAGGATAAAAGGACCGGAAGGACATCTATCCAACAAACAGGCAGGAGAACTGCTGAAAGCGGTATCCCATGAAAATCTGAGTCAGGTTACTCTGGCCCATCTCAGTGAGCAAAACAACCTGCAGGAGAAGGCATTGCAGGCGGCAAAAGAGGCTTTGGCGGAATGCGGTCTGGATAATACCGAGATCCTGATAAGTAGTCAGGGCCAACCTATGTCGTTGGTGGAGATAAAGTGAAGAACCCCGACCAAAGGTCGGGGCTTCTTCTAAGGAAAAAGCCTGTTTGATTTTGGAGGCTCCGCCCCCAAACCCCTACGGCCATTCATCCCCGTGCAAAGCACGGGGCATTCTGGCTTTTTCACGTAAAGCTCAAGGTTGATAGTTGATAGGGTAGATGCGTTTTATTGTAACTTGAAAACCACGTCCTTTGGACGGGTCAGAGAAAATTGGCTCTGCTTGAAAAGGGCAACCTATCCGGCAATGACTATCTCTTCAAGACGATATCTACTACCTTTTGAGGAAGTGGCCAAATATTTGGGCTTTACCAAGTCAGTTGCAGATTTCAAAGGATTCAGAGGCATAAAACCCAAATATTTGACCACTGCAGAGTCAAGTGGAATTCTAAAAAGATATCGTCTTGAAGAGACAGCCATCGCCTCCTAAGGTCGATACACCCTTTTAGGGTGCAAACAAGGCCACGTCCTTCTTCCCGCTTTACGGGAAAGCTTCGAGGGGCGTGGGTTCTTTACTTTAACACTCTTAACACTTTCATTCACTTGTCATATGACGAATGTCAAAAAAAGGGATCGCAGGAAAAAGGAATATCATTGCAGCTGCTGCGACAAGAGACAGCCGTTCTGCTGGTCCTGCCCATGCGGTTTTCAGATCTGTAATAGATGCATGGAAGAGAATCAGTGGGGATTTACTTGCAGCGGGGTTAACTGGCAGTGCCCTGATTGCGGGGCATTGAGACCGTTTTGATCAACCACAATCAAACACTGAAATAATAATCGGAGTTCAAAGAGATGAATGAACAATTAAATATAAAAGAAATGATCAACGGAAAACCCATCCACAGCAGGTCATTGGACCTCAAGACCTATCCGGTCGATGATGATCACATTGTCGTGGAGGGCTGGCTGAAGGATGAAAGGTTCCGGAAGGTATATGATATTGACGGGCAGATTAAAGATCCCGGCCCGGTTCACCATATGGCCATTCGTATCCTGGTAGGCGGGATGCCCCTGACTATCATTGATGCAGAGGCAGAGATGCCCCATGTGCCCCACCACCTCTGTCCTTCTACCCGGGATAGCATTAAGAGGGTAATAGGGCTTGAAATCAAGAGCGGCTTTGGGGAAAACGTCCACAGGTTGATCGGCGGGATTGAGGGCTGCGCCCACCTGACGCATCTGTTCACAGTCATGAGCCAGGAAGCTCTTCATGGATACTGGAACAATAAGATGACCAAAAAGCCCATTGATCCCGGTTTGATTGGAGACAAGGAAAGTCTGGCCTTTCTGGTCAATAGTTGCCAGCTCTGGCGGGAAGGCGGCCCGCTTATTTCTGAATTCAAAGGTCTCTTAGACGGATAGATATTACTAATGACACGAGACATAACAAAGTTAACGCACAAAATTATAAAGGACCCTGCCCTGAATGTTGTCCTGTATCAGCCCGAGATCCCCGCAAACACCGGGAACATTGCCCGTCTGTGCGGTGCCGCAAAGATCAGGTTGCACCTGATACATCCGCTCGGTTTTCAGGTGGATGATAAACATCTGAAAAGGGCGGGACTGGACTACTGGTATGAGGTGGATATTCGACACTATAAAGGATTTGATGAGTTTTTAGATAGCATAGAGGAAGGAGCACAGGAAAAACTCCTTGTTTTCAGTAAGCATGCCAATCAGAATTACTCAAAGGCAATAGTGAAATATGGGGATTACCTGCTTTTCGGACAGGAGACCATGGGCCTTCCCATCAGTATCCGGGATAGTTATCCTTGCTACAGGATACCCATCTGGGGCAGTGTGCGCAGCCTGAACCTCTCCACCACAGTAGGGATCGTGACCTATCATTACCTACATCAGTTGGGTCTCTTCTGATTTTTTCAACTTGAGAATCACGTTCTTTGGGTGTTGTCAGAGGGAATTGGCTTTGCCTGAAAAGTGCGATCTAATCCGGCAATGCCCATCTTTTCAAGGCGATAGCTACTCCCTTTTGAGGAAGCGGTCAATATTTGGGTTTTGCCAAATCAATTGCAGATTCCAAGGGGCTCAGGGGCATAAAACCCAAATATTTAACCACTGCAGAGGCCGGTAGAATTTCAAAAAAGATATCGCCTTGAAAAGACAGCCATTGCCTCTTTTGATAGGTACACCACTTTTGGGCGTATACAATACTACCTCCTTCCCCCGCCTAATTAAGTGGGAATTTTCGATGGATGTGGATTTTTCTTTCCAGGCAAAACAAAGATGGGGAAGGCAGGATATATCCCGGGGGTCAGCCGATTCTTTTAAGAAGGGCGCAAATTTCGTCGCCAAAGAGCTTCACCTGCCATCTCCTTATCCCGACAATCTTTTCCATGTATCCAGGGGTCTTGGGATGCGCAAGGGCCAGAGACAGGATCTGGTCATTAGTACATACGATGGACGGATCACCGCGCATCCTGCCTGCTCGTTGTTCCCTCCATTTCTTGAGGGCCTTGATCCTCTCCGTGACTTTGGGATCGACAGATTGACCTGCCTTTCTAGGGGGGAATTTAGGGAGTTCATCTTCAGGTAGATTCATCACATTATCTATTTCTTTCAGAAGGGGACGGCCCAGGGTCTTAATCAGCCGTGGACTTAATCCCTTTATGCCCTCAAAGTCTATTATGTTCTTCGGCTTCCGTTCCGCGATCTCCATTATAGGTCTATTTCCCAGGATCTTGAATGGAGGGTGGTCCCGGCGGACGGCCTTCTTCTCCCTGAATTGCAAGATCGTTTCCAGTATTGCCAGACTTCTAGGCGTTAGCCTACGAGCCCCCTTGAATCTCCAAAAGAGCGGATTGTGATTGGGCTCAGTCGGCCTTACCCTGCTCAACAACTCGCACTCTTCCTCCACACAGAAGAGCCGTTCTTTTTCCCGCAATTCCCGCTCTAGGGCCAGGCTCAGGGAGAGTAAGTGGCAGGTATCCCGGACCGCATATGCGAGCATGGCAGCCGGCAGAGGCCTCTCGGACCAGTCCCTTTTCTGATATTTTTTCTCGGTATGCACCTGGAACCTTTTTTCCAGGAGGCTTGCAAGCCCTGTCTCTCTGATACCCAGAAACCTGGCTGCAATCTGTGTGTCAAAGAGTGAGTGTACTTCAATACCGAAATCCCTGTACAGGGAACGGATGTCATAGTCGGCTCCGTGGAACACTTTCCGAATATTTGGATCCGCAAAAACCGGTGACAGGGGTAAAAGATCTTCGAGCGATAGGGGATCGACCAGGATGTTCCGAGAGCGAGTGGAGATCTGCAAAAGACAGACCTTCTCTTGATAATGGAACATGGAATCTGCCTCAAGATCCACACCGATGACCGGCTCTATTTTAAGTTCGTCTGTTATCCGTGAAAGATCGGATCGGTTTTCCACCAGTAAATATGGAGGTTGCTTCTGATTCATCTTATTTCCTTAAGGCTCAGAGCATTTCTATTTTATTGAACCCATGAATTTTTAAGATCCACAGGCTATTTCTTTGCTAAAAATAGTAACTTACAAAATCCTCGGGCATTACTGATTTAACGCAAGAATCATGACAACTCTAACCGGATTCATCTGCTTAGGCCCGTATAGGAAAGGCGAGCATACATTATTCTTGCATGCGAATCAATATCAAAGTAATATTGCTGCGTTATGCTGTAGAATCTCAAACAGATAAAGAACAGGAGCGCTAAAATGAAAAGATTAAACGCCTTTTTAAAGACATCAATACTCGGTGGCACGGTCGTCATTTTACCGGTGGCTATCCTGACTTTTTTAATTAAATGGATCTATACCTTTGTCACGGATCTCATTCAGCCTTTGACAGACCTGGTTATCAAAAGTTCTCAGCTCCCGGAGATTACGGCGGATTTGATGGCAATAATCATCATTGTTGGCGTCTGTTTCCTCGTTGGGATCTTTGTAACTACAAGATTGGGAGGGTGGATATATAAGACCATTGAAAATCGAATCCTGAAGGTAGCGCCCGGGTATTCGTTGATAAAAGAGACTATCGTACAGGTTCTCGGTAAAAAGGAGTCTCCTTTTTCATCGGTAGCCTTGGCACAGATCTTCGGGAATGAGACTCTAGTATCCGCGTTCATAACCGACAGACACGAGGATGGGAGTTATAGCATCTTTGTCCCGACGGGCCCCAATCCGACCTCCGGTAATATCTATCATCTCAAGGGAGAGTATGTTCACCCCATAGATGTGCCCGTAGAAGATGCTATGAGATCGATCATTAGTTGTGGCGCAGGTTCTACAAAGCTCATCGATGCATTTAACCAAAGATAATCGATATTTAACAAGAGCCAAAGAACATTACACCTGATTGGGCAGTAAAGATATAAGGGTACAAGGAAGAGCAGTTTACAGAGAGATGATTCAAGTCACACGTAACATTGCAATTGACGAAAGCGAGATACACCAGGATTTTATCCGTGCCTCCGGACCGGGAGGGCAGAATGTCAACAAGGTCGCCACGGCAGTGCAGCTTCGCTTTGATGTGCGAAACTCTCCTTCTCTTCCCGATGACATTCGGGAACGCGTAATTCGTTTGGGAGGCAGGCGGGTTACGAGGGATGGTATACTGGTTATTGATGCCAGGCGATTCCGTACGCAAGAAAAAAATCGTCAGGACGCTGTCGATCGGATGGTAGGTTTGATCCGCAGGGCCGCGGAATTGCCTAAACCCCGCCGCAAGACAGGGCCTACGGTTGCGTCAAAGAAACGGCGATTAGATATAAAACGTCGTAAAAGCGAGATCAAACGCATGCGTCGACCAGTTTCGCGTCACGACGATTAGTCCTGCCATCTGATATTATTTCAACACATATGCCGATGAAAAAGAAAAAGGTGATAGTAGTAGGAGGTGGCGCAGCGGGTTTGATGGCAGCAGGGCAGGCCGCGGATCTGGGTGCTGAGACGCTGCTTCTTGAAAAAATGAATCGCCCCGGGCGTAAACTGCGTATCACCGGCAAGGGACGCTGCAATCTGACCAACATTGCGGCTTTGCCGGAGTTTATCGCGCACTTCGGACCAAATGGTCGTTTCCTTCGCCAGGCCCTTTCCCGATTCTTCACACCGGATCTCGTGGCATTTTTTGAAGAACTGGGGGTTCGTACCGTAACCGAACGGGGAGGGCGGATATTCACGGCCAGCGATAAGGCCCTGGAAGTGGTGGACGCGCTGGTGCAATGGAATCGCGAATGCGGAGTGACCCTGCGGACCAGGCGCCAGGTGGAGGAATTACTGGTAGAAGAAGGACGAGTGGTCGGTGTACGGGTCTTGCGCGGTTCTTCTCGGAAAGGGCGATCATCTGTAGAGCAGAGAGTATATAATGCTGATGCCGTGATTATCGCTACCGGCGGAGCGTCTTACCCTGACACAGGTTCAACCGGCGACGGGTATAGGCTGTCTGAGTCGGCGGGCCATACCATCGTGCCGATCAGGCCGGCGCTGGTTCCACTGGAAACGGCAGGCGACATTGCACCCAGGTTGAGAAACCTCCACCTGCGTGGTGTGAACGTCCGTATGCGGATAAACGGGAAAAAGAAGGCCGAAGCGTTTGGAGAGATGATTTTTACTCACTTCGGCCTTTCAGGACCGATCATCCTTTCCCTGAGCAGGCAGGTCGTGGATGCGCTGCGTCTGGGCAGGAAGGTGATCCTTTCCGTTGATCTTAAGCCGGCCCTTGATGAGCATAAGCTCGATATGCGTCTTCTGCGTGACCTGGATAAACATGGCAAGCGGCAGTTTCGTATGTTGTTAATAGGGTTGCTTCCCCGGAAACTTATCCCGATCTGTATTGAGATGACCGGCATTCCCCCGGACAGGAAAGGAAGCCAGATCACTGCTCAGGAGCGCAGACAGCTACGGATGTGGTTGAAGAATTTTCAAATGTATGTAAGCGGGTACCGCCCTTTTACTGAAGCTATTATAACCGCAGGCGGTGTAGATACGAGGGAAGTTGACCCGAGAACAATGGCTTCGCGCCTGGTAAAGGGCCTCTTTTTTGCCGGCGAGGTTCTGGACGTGGATGGTGACACCGGTGGCTATAATCTTCAGGCCTCTTTTTCAACCGGTTGGGTCGCGGGCCGGTCTGCAGCGCTATATATAGGATAATATTGATATCAGGATTTCTGTATAAGGGGTGTTATTGGGTGCTTTGAATTCCTTTTTTTTCCTCTGTTTGATAATCACAATTATCTATGGAGCATATTCTGTATGTTTTCTTGCAAAACCAATGCTTTTCAGGTGGATTCCACTTTCTATATCTTTGGGGACAGTCATTGGAACTAACTGTTAAAATTATATCCCATGTATTTTCTATATTGTAAATTTTTGCCATGCTGTTTCCCTCTCCATTTGAAGGTCTGATATACACAATGCATGCCATAAACCCGATTTGTCTTTAAATTGTTTTATATCACAATATATGCATATTAAACTGTGTATTGTTATACATATATAATTATATTTGTCAATTAAATTTATTAATTAGTGATAAATTATATATAAATAAATCAGCACTTCTCTATCTGCTTGATTTTCTATAAAAGCCCCCAACGGCCTTACTTTGGCTATCTAAATTGAGCCTCGTCACTGTAATTTTGACACCGTGGCCCACTAAAATTGTCAAAAATGTAACGTTTTAACTATCCGCATACCTGTTGCCTCCAAAGATTACAGATGTAGATACATGGTTATAAAAACTCCAACTGCCTGATAAAATTGCAAAATCGGCGCCTGGAATCTCCTGGCATGATTCCTGCTGCTATTCTTTTTCCGGATAGCGGATGTATTAAAAGGAGGTTGCAAGGATGAATGAAAAGATAACGCTTTGGGACAGATGCCTAGTAGGCTTTTTTGGCTGGTTGACAGGTATCCCTCTACTTAACAATTCAGAAAATAAAATTTTTTTGGCTGATGAAAAAAAGATAAAATCTAAAGAAATGACCTTCCGGAATAATCAGGAACGGACTTCAGAGCGATCTGTGATGATAAACGGCCGGAATTTATTTCAATGATCCAAGGTCCTCTCACTTGTAATAAAAACCCTTCTATTTTATAATCTCTTCACTTTTTCCTTGACAGAAGCATGTGGGATGTCTTTATCTCACACATATCATGATATGATGAGAGAGAGGGCATGAATCCATTTATAATAGCCAACTTAGGATTCCGGGATGTACTGGATATCCTGTTTCTTACCGTAGTGGCGTATTACCTGTACCTCTGGTTCCGGGGGACCAAGGCGTTCAAGGCCCTGGTGGGGCTGCTGGTGTTGGGGATTGTCTTTACGGTTGCCCGCACCTGGGGACTGTTCATGACCACCTGGGTTTTCCAGATCTTCTGGCAGGTGCTTATTATCCTGCTTATTATCCTCTTTCAGTCTGAGATACGCCAGGTACTGGAACGGGTCAATCCCCTTAAAGTTATCGGTTTTCGCAAGCTCCCTGACCCGGGTAAATGGATACCGGCCTTTGCAAGAGGTATATATGCGTTGGCCGATCGTAGGGTAGGCGCCCTTATCATCCTAGAACGAACCGATCTCGTGGAGGAATGGATCACGGGCGGACATCCTCTGAACGGAGAGCCGGGTCCAGAACTATTGATGAGTATATTCCAGAAGGGATCTCCCCTGCATGACGGTGCAATGGTCATCAAGGGAGGGCAGGTTATCCTGGTATCCTGCTTTCTGCCATTGAGTTCCGCTGAAAGGCTTCCAAAGGAATGGGGCACAAGACATAGGGCTGCCATCGGTCTGACCGAGCACTGTGATGCGTGGGTGATAGCTGTCTCCGAGGAAAGTGGAAAGATATCCATTGCACGAGAGGGACAAATCATCCTGGTGGACAGTCTTAAAAAACTTTTTCAACTTGTACTTGACGCGATAACTCCTCTAAGTCCCCCGAAAACGACCTTGATGAAGAGAGCCGGTTCTCTCTTAACCAATAAATGGCAGATAAAGGCGGGAAGCCTGGGCCTGGTCATTCTCCTGTGGCTCTTGCTGGCGGGCCAGCAGGATTTTCAGGTGAATTTTCGTGTCCCGTTGGAGATGAAAAACATCCCGGACCATATGGAGATCCTGAAGCCGCATAATCCTGAAGTGCAGATCACTGTTAGAGGACTTCGAAAGGATGCGAGTACCTTGAGCGAGAGGAATGTACATGTAGAGCTGGATCTCTCCCTGGCGCGTTTGGGCAGAAAGATCTTTGCCATAACGAGGGATCAGATACTCCTTCCGAATGATCGGGTCCAGGTGGTGAGGATCGAGCCGACCCAGTTGAAATTTGAGTTTAAGAATAGACCATAATCGTTAACGCGCACTCATTTATGTGAAGAGTCTCCTTTTTTAGGTTATGATCTGAAATTACGGAGAAAGGGATATTGAAAAATCTTACTCACAAGATATTGGAAGCACACCTCGTCAAAGGAGAGATTGTCCCGGGGAAAGAGATTGCCATAAGGATTGATCATACACTGCTTCAGGATGCCACGGGGACCATGGCAATGCTGGGGTTTGAGGCCCTGGGCATTGAGAAGACCATGGCAGAGATCTCTGTCCAGTATGTGGACCATAACATACTCCAGGGTGACAACAGAAACGCTGATGACCACAGATATCTCCAGACCGTATGCGCGCGTCACGGCATCCATTTCAGCCCGCCCGGAAACGGCGTCTCTCACCAGCTCCATATGGAGTGTTTCGGCATCCCCGGAAAGACCATGATCGGTTCTGACAGCCATACCCCAAGCGGTGCAGGTGTATCCATGCTGGCCATTGGCGCAGGGGGCTTGGACGTGGCCATGGCCATGGCGGGCCGTCCTTACTATCTCCCGTGTCCTGAGGTGCTCGGCGTAAAGCTTACAGGGGGGCTCCCTGACTGGGTCAGCGCAAAGGATGTGATCCTCGAGATGCTACGGCGTCATGATGTCAATGGGTGTGTGGGAAAGATCGTGGAGTATTATGGCCCCGGGGTCAAGAGCCTTTCAGCCACCGACCGGGAGACCATCGGCAACATGGGCGCGGAACTGGGCGCCACAACCTCCGTATTCCCGTCTGATGAGAATACCCGCGCCTATCTGGAGGCACAGGACAGGGGTGATGCCTGGCAGGAGCTTTATGCGGACAAGGGGGCAGAATATGATGAATACGATGCGATTGACCTCTCAACCCTGGAGCCGTTGATCGCATGCCCCTCTTCACCCGGCAACGTGGTCCCTGTAAGGGAGGTGGCGGGCCTTAAGGTGGACCAAATAATTATCGGAAGCTGTGTCAACTCATCATACCGCGACCTTATGGCGGTGGCGGAGATAGTCAAGGACAGGCATCGCAATCCTGATGTATTTTTCCATATAAACCCCGGAAGCCGGCAGGTCCTTGAGAATGTGGTGGAGCAGGGAGGTATCCTCCCGCTTCTTGAAAGCGGGGCCCGTGTCCATGAGCCCGGATGCCTGGGGTGTATCGGTATGGGACAGGCGCCGGGCACAGACCATATAAGCCTCCGCACCTTTCCGCGTAACTTCCCCGGCCGTTCCGGCACCAATAACGATAAGGTCTATCTCTGCTCTCCTGAGACATCTGCCGCTTCAGCCCTCAAGGGTGTGATCACGGATCCAAGGGATCTTAAAAATGAAATAGGCTATCCCCATATAAAAGACCCTGCAAGATATCGCATTGACAGGTCCTCGATTATCTATCCTTCGGATGAGCTGATGAAGACAGAGGTGATAAGGGGCCTGAATATTAAGCCTCTTCCTGAGATGACCGCATTGCCTGAGACCATTGCGGCCCGGGTGGGAATTAAGGTCGGAGACAATATCACCACAGACCATATCATGCCCGCAGGCAGTAAGATCCTGCCGCTTCGCTCAAATATCAAGGCAATCAGCCGGTATGTCTTTAGTCAATTAAACCCGAATTTTTATGCAGAGTGCAGAGAAAAGGGTACAGTCGTGGTGATCGGAGGTGATAACTATGGCCAGGGTTCAAGCCGTGAGCACGCTGCCCTGGCGCCCAGGTTCCTTGGAGTGCGCGTTAAGATAGCCAAGGGCTTTGCCCGTATCCATAAGGCAAATCTCTGCAACTTTGGTGTCCTGCCGCTTGTCTTTAAGGACCCGGAGGATTACGACCGTTTCAGCAAGGATACCAAGGTTGTCTTTCCCGACGTAAGAGAGCATATTGAAAAAGGAGATATGGAGATACCTGCCCTGGTCAACGGCCAGGAGGTCATAACGCTCCTGGAGGTCTCTGATCGCCAGCGCAGGCACCTCCTGGCAGGGGGTGCCCTTAATTTTGTGAAGGATGAATTGAAGGCCTGAAAATCAAAAGGCCGGAGGCATATGCCTCAGGCCGGAAGGTTTTCAGGATTTTCGTGTGGTTTATTCGGCAATGACCATCTCTTCAATGCGATATCTACTACCTTTTAAGGAAGTGGTCAATATTTGGGCTTTGCCAAGTCAGTTGCAGATTCCAAGGGATTCAGAGGCATAAAACCCAAATATTTGACCACTGCAGAGGACAGTGGAATTTCAAAAAGATATCGCCTTGAAGAGACAGCCATTGCCTCCTTTGATAGACACCCCTTCTGGGATATATCCAATGCCATGTTCTTCCCCTTAAATCGGGATATTGGATGGGCGTGGATTTACTGATCCGCCACATGTTGGGCCACAAGGTCGCCCACCTCGCTTGTACTGTAGCCCATGCGCCCGGCATCCATGCTCTTGAGCTTGTTTGCCGTCAAAAACCGGACCGTGTCCTCAATGGCGGTGGCCGCATCCTGCTCACCCAGGGTTTCAAGCATCATGGAAGTGGCACAGATGGCAGCAAGCGGATTGATTACTCCCTTGCCGGTATATTTAGGGGCTGAACCTCCTATAGGCTCGAACATGCTTACTCCATCGGGGTTGATATTACCTCCGGCCGCAAGGCCCATACCGCCCTGGGTTATGGCGCCGAGGTCGGTGATGATATCGCCGAACATATTGCCCGTGACAAGCACGTCAAATAATTCCGGATTCTTTACCATCCACATGCAGGTAGCATCCACGTGGTAGTATTCACGCTTTACATCAGGATACTCCTTTTCTCCCATCTCATGAAAGGCACGTTCCCAGAGGTCATAGACATAGGTCAGGACATTTGTCTTGCCCACAAGGGCCAGTGTATTATGTTCTCCCTTGTTCCTTGCCTTTTTGCCGTACCTGCGGGTGTATTCAAATGCGTATCTCAGGCACCGGTCCACCTGAAAACGGTTGTACACGGCCGTCTGGACCGCCACCTCATCAGGTGTACCCTTCAGTGTAAAACCGCCCGCGCCTGTATACTGATCCCCTGTATTCTCACGAACCACACAGTAGTCTATCTCGTCCGGCCCCTTGTCTTTTAGAGGCGTATCCACACCCGGGTAGAGACGAACAGGACGCAGGTTGATATACTGGTCCAGTTCAAAGCGGGCCTTCAGAAGGATGCCCTTTTCCAGTATCCCCGGGGCGACATCAGGGTGACCGATCGCGCCCAATAGGATGGCATTAAAACCGCGAAGCTCTTCAAGAGCGCTTTCGGGAAGGGTCTCGCCGGTCCTCTTGTATCGTTCACCGCCGAAATCGAATTCTGTTGATTCATATTTGAAGCCGAATTTGTCCGCTACAGTTTTTAATACTTTGAGCGCTTCGGCTGTTACTTCAGGGCCGGTCCCGTCACCGGGTATAACTGCTATCTTGTACACGTTTTATACCCCTTTCTTTTTGATTTTATACAACTTTGCCGGAATACTCCGTGCTGTGCACGGGGAAGAATGTGCCTTGGCATTCTCTTTTCGACAGGCGAACTCGTTTATGTGCTATGGGTCGGCATGGCGCCAGACGAGACGGTTCCGCTTAAAGCGGAATGAAAAGAGAATCCCGAGGGACATCCAACTATAATGTGATTAATAGATGCCCCGCCTTGTAGGCGGGGAGGTTAACTAGCCGCAGACCCACGCCGACAACCGCAGACTTTTAAATCTCATTTAGTGTGGGGATAATAGGAGAAAGGGTTCCGGGTGTCAATTAGAAACCCCCATTTGGATTGAAGAAGATTTACCTTTATATCGGCGTGTGACAAATTTTTATCGCGAGAATATATGGTCATTACTAAGTGCTTCGATTCGTAAATCAAGTGACGTATTTTGATGTTTGAGACTCAAGCAAATGCTCACTCAGCACTTAGTCCCGAGTGAATAAATACGTCATCGAATTTATGAATAGAGGGTCTAAGCATCACAGGAGTAAACAGATCTGCCCCCCAATATAGTCTTTATGACCTTTATCTCATCAATCTTCTCTTCAGTGCAGGAAAGTATATCGTCTGATAAAATGATCAGGTCAGCCAGTTTTCCTGCCTCCAGGGACCCCTTAATATCCTCTTCAAAAGTAAGGAAAGCGCCATTGATAGTTAGCGCTTTTATTGCCTCTTCTCTGGAGAGCTTCTGCTCCGGCACAATAACATCACCCGTGTTCATGTCCCTCCTGGAAACAGCGGCGCTAAAGGCCTGAAGAGGATTAATGGGTTTATTATCAGTGCAAAAAACATAATTGATTCCTTTTTCCGAGAAACTTTTAAAAGGCATAAAATTGATTACCTCTTCCTCATCTACCCCCTCAGTCCTCTCAGACCCGTGCATCCATACGCTTAATGGTATAACTGTTGGAATAATTCCAAGCTTCTTGATCCTATGCTGCTGCGCATCATTCACAAATCCCAGATGCTGGAGCACGAACCGTCTATGACCAATTGGCACTTCCGCGTCTACCCGTTCAAGAACCGCCAGGTGTTCATCCAACTCCTCAGAAGTGACTGTGATGGCATTAGCCCTTAAACCAGCCTTTGCGGCCGCAAGAATAAGATCATACAACGACCCCCTTTCTGGTGGGAGAGTCTGATCCACCCCAAACCCTGCCCAGGCAGTATATGGACGTTCCCGACTTCGTATCCTTTCCGTGACAGGGTTGCCCACTGATGTCCACACTCCTCCGACTTTCAGCATCTCATTGCCAAAGCCCTTGCCTCCCGCAAATGCTGCCCAATCACGCAGCGCCTCTTGAATATCAGACCCGGATACAGAATCCCAGGCCGGGCTATGAACCAGGTAGCTCCTCACTGTCATCTCGTCCCTCTCCCAAAGCTCCTTGAATGCCCGAAAGGTATCGGAAGAGATGCCATGACCTTCATATACGCTTGTTGTGCCCACAGCATTATACCGTTCCATAGATGTCTTTAATCCATTGACCCTGTCCTCATGACTGAAACGGGGCACGGCTTTCATCAAGGTGAATTCCAGGGTGCAGGGCTGATTCCACTCCTTAAAGATGCCATTGGGTTCCCCTGTCTTTTCATCTTTTATTATCTCAAGACCGTCATAGGGGGCTGATGAATGGCTGTCTATGCCCGCAATCCTCAAGGCGTAACTGTTGGCTATCGAGACGATAGGAAAGGACTTTCTCCAGTAAAACCAGATTCCTCTGATATAGACCGGGTTATCAGGTGATACACTGTCCAGGTCCCAGCGGTTCGGAAAACGCCCCTCCTTAAAATAGTCTTCTGTTTCAGTGCCAAAATAGAAGGGGTACTCACCAAAGGGCATAGTTACGATCCATTCACCCGGTTTTCTTTTTTGCACTTCCTTTTCAATAATCTTAAGGATATCTTCCACTGATCTTGCGCCCGCAAGCGAGGGCTGAATGAATTTCAGTCCTTCCCGATCCATGTGGGCGTGTCCGTCAATTAACCCCGGGACCACTGTCCTCCCATCCAGGTCAATAAGTTCTGTGTTCACCCCCATAAATCTGTCTGTATCCCTGTTTTCTCCTACCCGGATGATTCGATCGCCTTTTATGGCAATCGCCTCCTTGATGCTGAAGTCTTTATCCACTGTAACGATCTTGCCCCGGTGGAGTACAATATCTGCTATAATATCAGTAGGTATGCTCATTATTACCCTTCCTAAATAAATGATTCTGTTTATTCAATTTTAGAAAAACTAGTCCTTTGGGCGTGGTCAGAAAAAATTGGCTCTACCTGAATAGGGCAATCTACCCGGCAATGACTATCTCTTCAAGACGATATCTACTACCTTTAGAGGAAGTGGCCAAATATTTGGGCTTTGCCAAGTCAGTTGCAGATTCCAAAGGGTTCAGATGTATAAAACCCAAATATTGGACCACTGCAGAGTCAAGTGGAATTCTAAAAAGATATCGTCTTGAAGAAACAGCTATCGCCTCCTAGGGTCGATACAACCCTTTTAGCGTCCTTAGGGCGTGGCTTCTTTACTCATCCAGCCCCAACATAGCCCATAAACGCTTCATGATTGGACTATCTTTTTTTGCCCACTCACGCTCCACCTCAAAGTGGTTCTGATTTTTCATAATAATTTTGGTCATTGGGTGACCGGCAGCCTCCCATGCAGCCGCAAAAGAATCTGATTGCCTCTTAAATTCATCATGCTCACCATCACCGTAACCGATCACTATAGGGAGTTTATATTCAGGGATATAAAGGATCGGACTATTACGATTGGCTGATCTCTCGTCCAGAAAGAGGTATTCATTGCGATGGGATAAACGAACAGGCTCCAGGTCATACATGCCACTCAGACAGACTGCCCCTTTGATTAGGTTCTCTGGAAGACCATACTCCCCGGACCAGTCCGTCACCAGCATCATGGCTGCCAGATGTCCCCCTGATGAGTGGCCACCGACATAGATCCGGTTGGAATTACCGCCAAAGTCCTTTGCATGATGATAGGACCAGACAATGGCAGCATGATTCTGCCTGACTATCTCATCGAGAGTGACTTTTGGAGCAAGTGAAAAACCAGGGATCACAAGATTAACACCCTTGGATACACAGGATTCAGCAATATAGCTGGACCCCTTATTATTCCCCCGGCACCACGCGCCTCCGTGATGATAGATCAGGATTGGAGCTTCATGTGCTTTTGTTGGGAAGATATCCAACCTCTCGTCCAAAGAAGGGCCATAGGGAATATCCAGCTTGCATGGGATATCTTTTCTGACTGACTTGCTCCTCTCTCGATTCTGCTCTATGTAATCAGAAAAATCAGGCACCAGGGCTGCCTGGTTGTACTGCCTGTTCAACTCCTCCTGTGTGTAATCTCCATATACTTTCAAGGGAGCACCTCACTTAACCTCCGGTGGTTCGAAAGTTCCCTTAAGGAAGGAATCAATCGCATCAGCGGTCCTATCGCTTTTGTCTTCCATCCAATTTTTACCTGACGCAGGATCAAAGTTTGCCGGATCACCAATGTAACCCTGGCCCATAAACTTCCTTAGGCTTTCAGGAGATAGTTTTCCCCATTTTGCCAGCTCCTTGAAAGACCTTTTATTCGCTTCGAGTGTCTTGGCCATCTCCGGATCAACAAGGTCAGGGAAATAGGCCATCATTATACCGGTCTCACCTTTACCGGCATGCACATCCGCGAATTCCGGAGGAGGTCCCTCAGGTGGGGGGGATGGCACATTAAAGACATACTCCTCCTTGCCGCTCAGTCCGAATCGTGAAGCATGTTTTGAACCAGGCCAGATAAGATAGTAGGCTTTTATCCCGATACTGCTCTGTCCTTCCTTCATGGCCTCCATAATCATCCTGCCGTGATTGGGTTCCTGGTGTAAGGTGAAAGCAAACACATGTTTAAAGCCCCATTCATTAAGGCAATCGAGTATGTCATAATAGACCGCCTTGACTGTTTCAGGCCGGCAGGTAAATGAACCGGGATAGGCGCCGCAGAACGCGGTAATCCCCCAATAAAAGGGTGGCACAATAAGCGTTTCAACACCTTTCGATTCCAGTTTTTCTTTGACAATTCTGGCAAACATATAAGCTTCGTAGGTATCCACACCCAGGCACATATGCGGGCCGTGCTCCTCTATAACTCCTGTCGGCAGGAGTATTATGGCACCATTCTCAGCGGCCTTCTTTATATCCGGCCAGGTCATATCAGCCATGGTCTCATGAAAAATGGAATAACCTTGCGATCTTTTCTCTCCCATAGTCACCTCCTAAAAAATATGAAGTTAATGGTTCAACTTGAGAATTGCCTCGCCGATAAGAAAGCCCATTAATCTGAAAGGATACCTGGTTTCGGTCTGCTCAACGATTTCACTCGGCACTGCAAAAGGCCTGTCATAACTCTTGTTTGAAATCTATTTTTATTGGGCAGCATATTAACCCAAGTGTTACGATTGGAAAGGGGCGTGTCCCGCTGAAGCGGGATTTGAAGGGTCGAACTTGTTTAAGCGCTGGAAATCAGCGCCCTACAAGACAAAGCGGGCGGCTAGTATCCTGTATTATCGGCCGGAATAAAGGATGGGGCATTGGTAAAGGTGCCCAAACCGCCCGCTTGGGAAGCACGATACCCGCGAACCATAGCCCACAGGCTTTCGACCCGGAAAAGAGATTGACACAGCCCTTAAATATTTACAATAAAGCCATAGTGGTTTATCCAGCGCAACCTGAATGTCCGAATAAATACGTGCCATTGCATATTCAGGCACTTATACGGGAAAAACACTGTTTTTATTTTATTAATAATTTTTAATAGCACATCGCAAGCGGATGGGGTATTAAAAATTATAAGAAAGATCAATGAAAATCAAGCTATCCATTAAGGCGATAATAATTTTTTTAGGCAATCTATATTATTTCAGTAATGTCCGGTTAGGATTTTGCAATGCCGGCGTATGGGAGTTAATGGCCGGTGGGGCCTCTTTTCATGGTCGAACTGCATTATGTGCAGTGCATCCGCATGAAGCCGGAGGAGGCGGACGGGGGGCTTCCTCGGATATTATCCGGTCTGAACGAGGCTGAATAACGGAGAAGCATTCCGTCCGCCTGTCGA
>JAFDAM010000148.1 GCA_019313825.1 Deltaproteobacteria bacterium | reverse complement strand
TCCCGCCCTTTCGGCCACCAAAACACATGGTAGGCTGTCAAGATCTGAAGCAATTTTGCCAACCTGCTTTTGCGGTTCTCTGTCAACTGTGTAGGCCTGACACCCATGCTTTCTCTGAAAAGAGTATTGAAGTTTTAAATGATATCACTGTGAATCAGTTCACTGAACATTCAATTTTTAGTGACCTGCCGGATTTACAATCTGGAGATTTTGCTCCGGCATAAAAAAGCATTAACACATGACCTCAAAAAGCCGACACTTTTCTCGAAATGGCAAAACTTACCTGTCTTGACAGGCCAGCCTGTTTCATCAGAGTTTTCTTCCGTGAATTACAACCGACTCCAGACAGGAGTGTGACCACTGAGTAACAAGGGTACAAACAGCCCTACTTCGGCAGTTGTTGGGTAGGTTTCGGGGTCTGTAGCGGGGTTACTTGTCGAGGCCATAGGTAGGTATGGGTTTCAGATAATTTGACAATGTCAGGGACTTTGAGGTACTATTTAAGAGTCCATATTGACCTTTGCCCATTTGCCACGCTTTCGTCGAAAGCAAATGGTAAGTGCCTGCGTCCGAAACAAAAATCGAGACTGCTCCTGGAGATCAAAGGGATAGCCATCTTCAGATATTTCGCAGAAAGGAGCGCACAAAAAAGCGAGTCTATTGTTACGACCCGCTTTTTTGTGGCATCCGGCCGTATGAGTTTCAGATGAACAGCCGGTTAGAAGTTGATTATAAATTGGCTGCAAGTGTGGACGCGTCTCTGTGCATTTCCGCCAACATATTCCATGAGCCGTTTGTCGTGGTGTCGACCTGCATGTAGTTATACCCCAGCAAGACCTGGTCCCGAACGTTACTTATATTATTGGCTGTATAACCGGTCACGGGATATAAAAACTCTATGGAGCCGGCAGTAACTGCGCTGTCAAGGTAAAGACTGAGATCTATCACGTTAAGCTCTTTATTAAGAGGGATGGTCGTTGAGTATGCAGTTTCACCCTCTGTCCAGTATTTCACATGCGTAGTTGCTCCGGCACTCAAGTTTGAACTTGAATACACGAATAAATAGTTCTTGCCACCGGTTTCTGAGTAATAGAAACGCGTCACCAAACGAAACGCAGCCGCTGTTGCGTCTGCTGTAGAGCTTACAGCATTTGCACCTGCCATTTGGTTCTGTGCATAGGCCAGGGCATTCGGTGTCAAGGCTTCCCTAGTACCTGCCGTACCGGCTATGGTCCTCAGGACCGCGTTGGCCGCATTAACCATTCCTGCATTCCAGTTGGCATACTCTAACGTCGGGATTGGCGTGGCAGAAGCCCTTCCATTTTCGAGATCAATCTGATAAACCCATGCAATCAGGTTGTCATAGCCATCTGGAGTAGTGCCCTGGTTCAATTCTATGTATCCGGCATAATAGGTTAAATCGTTGAGGGTTATTTCATATGCCGCCTTTCGCGTGTCAGTCAGACCGTCAATAATACTTTTAACATTTATGGGGTTACACTCCCTTCCTGTAAGTGTTTCCACCCAATCTTTATTAGATACACTTGCCACGGTGTACATGTTCCCGTTTAACGTGGTAGCCGTACCACCCACCTCTGTTATCACAATGTAGGTATTTTCGAGCCCACTTGCCTTTTCTATAAAGAAAAATGGCACCAATACATCGGTCCCGGGGACAGTATCATTTGTGCCTAATACTGCCAGTGCTGGTCCCGCCATAAAGCCGCCCATCGCCAAGACTGAAAGTGCTATTAAAATCTTTTTCATGCTCATTTCCTCCTTAAATTTTGAGTTCTGGTGAGGTGAGGTGATAAGAAGTTTCTTTTTCGAGTGCAAACTATAGGTGAATCGGCCTTGTGTGTCAAGCAAAATCCTACTAGAGAGATTTGCGCTGTACCCCTTTTTGCCGTGCTTGGCGGCCTACCGGGACGGGATAAAAATGTGCTAACCAGCCCTGATGGCGCGATATGGCGGCAAAATATGAGTTTATGGACTGATTTGCCCCAAAACTCAATAATTGGACATACCAATCCCTGCAGGGCAAGCCTGTATTTTCTAAC
>JAFDAM010000147.1 GCA_019313825.1 Deltaproteobacteria bacterium | reverse complement strand
GGTGGACCACGAAACGGGATCTGACTTCCATTGGCGGGTTCCTCATGATGGGTTTGATTGGCATTATTATTGCCTCTCTCGTAAATATGTTTATGAGGAGCAGCGCCATGAGCATGATAATCAGCTATATCGGGGTCATAGTCTTCGTCGGCTTAACCGCTTACGATACCCAGAAGATCAAGAACATGGCGCTTACGCAACCAGCAGGCGTTGACGGCGCTGTGGTGAGAAAGGGAGCCATTTTAGGGGCGTTATCTCTATATCTCGATTTCATCAATCTGTTCCTGATGCTTTTGAGAATATTCGGGACTGCGCGTGATTAGAGGAGAATACCTCCTGTAATTTTAAGCCGGAACCTGATCCCCCTGATGGAACCTGAGTCCTGTCAGGGGGATTTTGTTTTGGGGATTGATAAAAATGGGTGAGCCATCTTATTTAAAGCTTTATCGAGAGGGGGAGCTTGAGGCTCGGATTGAAAAGGGATCGGCTTTAATGGAGTCCTGCCATCTTTGTCCCCGCCAATGTGGCGTGAACCGGTTGGATGGCGAGACGGGCTATTGCTGCACCGGGAGGAGGGCCAGGGTCGCCAGCTACAATGCCCATTTTGGTGAAGAGGCTCCCTTGGTGGGGAACCGTGGCTCCGGGACCATATTCTTTAGTTCCTGCAATCTCCTTTGCAGCTTTTGCCAGAACTATGATATCAGTCACTTGAATGAAGGGGTGGAGGTTGAGCCTGCCCGGATTGCTGCTATGATGATCGAGTTAATGGAGAAAGGTTGTCATAACATCAACTTTGTCACGCCGACCCATACGGTTGTGCAGATCTTAGAGGCCCTGGTTCCGGCCATTGAACAGGGCCTTAATCTACCCCTGGTCTATAATTCGGGCGGGTATGAAAGTGTAGAGACCTTAGCCCTGTTAGACGGGGTTTTTGACATCTATATGCCTGATTTCAAATTCTGGGAGGATGGATGGGCAGAACGGTTCTGCAAGGCGCCTGATTACAGAGAACGGGCTAAGGCGGCCATAAGGGAGATGCATGGCCAGGTAGGCGATCTGTTGGTTGACGGTGAAGGGATTGCAGTTCAAGGCTTGCTCATAAGGCATCTCGTTATGCCCAATGACGTGGCCGGAACTGATAGGGTTATGGATTTCTTGGCGAATGAGATATCGTTAGATACATACGTCAATGTGATGGATCAGTACAGGCCCTGCGGCAAAGCTGATGCAGATGATCTGATCAACCGGCGGCTCAGACCAGAGGAGTTCAGGGCGGCTGTGGGTGCAGCGAGAGATGCCGGGCTGAGCCGTCTTGATTCGAGGGAACGGCCACGTATTATCTTTGGGTTTTGATGGAGAGGGAAAAAACATTTATTATCGGAGATATACACGGGTGCCTTGATATGCTGAAAAGGCTCCTCGACAAGATCCCATGGCGACCGGGGCAAGATGCGCTTATTTTTATCGGTGACTGTATTGACAGGGGGAGTAATTCCAAAGGGGTGGTTGACTGTATTCTTGACCTTATCCGGGATTACCCACATGTGAGTTGTCTGTTAGGTAACCACGAGGCCATGCTGCTCAATTATCTCTCCGGGGAGGAGCAGGATATCTATCTTGCGAACAAGGGATTAACAACGCTGAAAAGCTATTTGGCAGAAAAGCCGGAAGGGGAGGGCCCCCTGATTCCCCCAGACCACATCTCTTTTTACCGTTCCCTCAAGCCATTCATGGAACTCCGGGATTATTATCTGGTTCATGCCGGTTTCAGACCCGGAATAGATATCGAACGCCAGACGCAGGAGGACATGGTCTGGATTCGGGAGCCGTTCCTCTCATCGGGCTATGATTTTGGGAAAAAGGTTATCTTCGGTCACACACCTTTCTCTAAGCCCCTGGTAATGGATAACAAAATTGGCTTGGACACAGGGGCCGTGTATGGGAACAGTCTGACATGTATCCAACTGCCGGAAGAGAAATTCTATTTCGTGAAAAGCAAATAGGGCCTCACGCAAAGGCGCAAAGACGCAAAGAAAACCTACGGTCTATTGGCAACCCGAAAAATGCCATCC
>JAFDAM010000066.1 GCA_019313825.1 Deltaproteobacteria bacterium | reverse complement strand
CATTCCAAGGTGATAGCCGAGGAATCTTGAATCTGCAACTTGTTAGTATTAAAAGATTTCTCGCTTCGCTCGAAATGACATATAGGGCTAAGACCAACATTATGACACAGCCTCCTTGGACGTGGTCAGAGAAAATTGGCTCTGCCTGAAAAGGGCAATCTATCCGGCAATGCATATTAATAATGTTAAAGGTTCAGAATTCAGGGTTTAAAAGATTTCGAGATGTAGATGTGTTTTGCCATATGCC
Organism: Deltaproteobacteria bacterium; assembly: GCA_019313825.1. Classification (GTDB taxonomy): domain Bacteria; phylum Desulfobacterota; class DSM-4660; order Desulfatiglandales; family HGW-15; genus JAFDAM01. The sequence goes on along the minus strand of JAFDAM010000066.1, from coordinate 10,579 downwards.
CTACGCCTTATACCATATACCTTTTTCTATTTTGATATCGTCTTGAAGAGATCCCGCCATGGCGGGACCTTCTAGGGTCGATACACCCTTTTAGGGTGCAAACAAAGCCACGTCCTTCCCCACAAGTCGGTATCTTCGAGGGGCGTGGATTCTTTACTGATTTCAAACTGATCAAGTTGATGATTCATTGTACTTATTTCCCGGATGAACCTCTTTAGCTCACTTCGAACTTTAGACACTTTGGCTCACTTTCCCTCCCACTCTACATCAGGATGGATGATCCGTGCCATGGCCTCAAGCCCATCAATGATCCTCGGTGATGGCCGGTCAATGAGGTCGGAATCGATCAGGTGTACCCGATTATTTTTTACAGCAGGAATGGATCTCCATTTTAACCAGTCCTGCCTTGCCGTCTCAAACCTCTTGCCTCTCTCCATTGAGGAGATGATAATGACCTCTGGCTTTCTCCTGATTACCTCTTCAATGCTGATCCTGGGGTAGGTAATCTTGAGGTCTTTCGCCATATTGATCCCCCCTGCCTGCCGGATAAGATCATGGAGAAAGCTATTGCTGTTGACGGTCATTATGGGTTTCAGATTTATCTGGAGGAAGACCAGGGGTTTCCGCCTGGCCCCTATCTTCTGCCGGACCTTTTCAAGTCGGCTCCTGAGATTCATGGCAAGGAGATCGGCCTTATCCGGGACGCCGCATACCTGTCCCACATCGATAATGGTCTCCAGGACCTGTTGAATATCCCGGGCATTAACAATAAACGCCTGTATTCCGGCCTGTTCCACCAGGTTAATCACTCCGGGATTATTTCCGGCTACCGTCCCGATAACCAGGTCAGGCGAGAGGATTATGATCTTCTCTACGTTCAGATGGATATAACTTCCGACCTTCGGCTTTTTAGCTGCTTCGGCCGGATAGTAGCTGAATCTTGTAACGCCGACAACCCTTTCACCCAGACCCAATGAATAAAGAATCTCCGTAATGTTTGGGGCCAGCGAAACGATCCTTTCAGGCTCTTGTGCCAGCTCAACTTCCCGCCCGAGGGAATCCTTGAAGGTGGCACAGAGGGGGGAATTCGCCCAGCAAAGGACGAATATCACCCCCAAATGCATTAATGCTTGTTTCAAACGCATAGACTTAGACTGTCATGCCTAGAAATTGAAAGATATACCCCCAATAAACTCACGACCGTTTGATGGGTAGTAGACATTGTCGGGCGCTGCGCCATTAGCCGGATCTTCTTCAAATCCGATAGTCGAATACTCTTTATCAAAAATGTTTTTTACGCCGAAAAAAATTGTCGGATTCAATCGCTCAAAATTAGGTTGGCATCTTACGACCAGATTATAGACAGAAAAGCTGTCGAGCTTTTCAGAGCTGTTATCCAGGTCGTTTCCAAGATATGAATCACTTACGTATAGCATGTCGGGACACAGATGAAAGCCGTGAGGCAAGGTAATATCCATGCCTGCCGATAAATGGTGGTTCGGGGCAAAGGGCAGCTCTTTTCCCGTAAACTCTCCCTTTTCAAGCTCCGCCTTATGATAGGCGTAATTCACAAAAAGGTCGAATAGATTCTCTTTATTATATGAAAGCGAGACCTCCATCCCGCGATGTTTAGTCTCATCCTGATTGACATTCCTGTTAAGTGTATTATCCCAGACTATCTCGTCTTTCATATCAATTTGAAACAGCGCAAGTCCAACTTTAAATCCCTTTTTGAATGAATAGTTGCCTCCTATCTCATAACTTTTACCCTCTTCAGGATTTAAGAGCTGGTTGAAGCCGTCCGCCAAACCATGATGGGAGACCTGTTCATCAACAAATGGAAACCGGTAGGTTGTTGAAAACTTCCCAAAGATCTTTGTCTGCTTTGTTGGCAACCATGACAGATCGATGTCAAACGCGTCCTCTCGATGGGTCTTTTCCTCGAGTGCAAAGGCAGACCCCCAGCCACCACCTAATATCTTTGTCTTCCTCCCTTCATATTTTGCCTTCTCTTGCCGATAACCGACACCAAAAATCCATTCATCCCGCGGAGATATTTCATCCCTGACGTAATAACCCAGGGAGTCCTTTTTTACTTCTGAATCCCAGGCATGTCTGGTTCTTTCCTTGTCGAGGAATTGACCCAGCGAGAGGGTCTCCTCATATACATCGATTCCGGCAATAAATTTGTTAGAGTAGTTTGATATCTTACTTTCAAGTATATACTTTGGAGTAATGCCGATCGTATCAATATCGACATGATTATACTGTCCAGGAGACCACCCGCTAGGCTGGTCCGTGATGATCTCTTTGTTGCCATAAGAAAGATTCATCTCAAAGTCGCCGGCATTTCCAAATGATGCCTCAACGAGTATGTTGCCATTAAAATATTCATTGACTGCCTCATCGTCCGTGTGAGCAGGAGAGGTCGCGGTACCCCACCAGACAGGCCATGATCTTGCGGGTTGTTTCTGTGTCCTGTTGACGGCCATCTCCTCCTTTGTCAGGCTTCCCGGCATCTTAAAAGTCGTCTTGTTATAGGAAGTATCTGCGGTAATGCTAAACCTGTCCGAAAAGTCATATCCGACATTTAGTCCGCCTCCCTTCGAACGATACCGGGTCCTTTCTCTCCAGCCGTCACTGCTCTGATATTCACCATTGGCCGCGTAGGAGACCTTTCCTTTTTTCCCTACGGTTCCCGCTCTCTCAATATTGGTTCCGTTTTCCCCGATCATAGTTGAGAAATCATATTTGGATTCCAGGGTCCCCTTTTTTGTGATGATATTAATAACTCCGCTAACAGCAGAATCTCCATACATGGCAGTGTTTGTTCCCCTGACTATCTCAATCCTGTCAATTAACTGAAGAGGTACCTGGAGCCAGTTAATACTTGACATGTCGGGCCGGTTCATTCGCCTTCCATCAAGCAGGACCAGAGTCTTGCCATATGGGTTGTCTCCTCCAAACCCGCGCAAATCGACTATGGCCTGGTTAGGATTTCCATTATATTCCCTTACATGGATATTTGCCTTTCGCTTTAGCAGATCCACGATACTGGCAGCGCCTGAACCTCGAATGTCCTTTGCTGTTATCACGGTCACGTTCGCCGGAACCTTGCGGATCTCCTCCTTATCTCTTGTGGCTGTCACCACAACCTCTTCCATTATATAATCAGTAGGCGTGTCTTTTAACTCCTCGGCCGCCAAAATTATCCCAGGTACAACAAAGACTGCACCCAGCGCCAATACAAACAGATACTTTTTCATCGTTACATCTCCTTTCCTGATACATTAATTTTAGGTTCAGGTCCAGTAATGTCCGGTTAGGATTTTGCATTAATGACATCTGTATTCTAAAGATGGCCCGAAGGGGTCTCTTTTCAATGGCGAACGGGTTAGAAGCAAAACTTTTATAAAAGGCGCCTGCCAGGCGGATGGAATGCTTCTCCGTTACTCAGCCTCGTTCAGACCGGATAATATCCGAGGAAGCCCCCCGTCCGCCTCCTCCGGCTTCATGCGAATGCACTGCACATAATGCAGTTCGACCATGAAAAGAGACCCATACGGGCAATCAACTTCCAGACGCCGGCATTGCAAAATCCTAACAGGACATTGCTGGGTCAGGTCCGGAAAATAAAAATCCCCGGACCGATTTTATCGATCCGGGGATGTCCCTTTTTTATCCTCAAGATCTACAAACTAACCTCTGTCCTCGAAGGTAAAGCCTTACGTTCAGGCAGGTCTTCTGACTCCCCCTCCCTTTTAGCTGCCTTCCCATTCAACAGATATCGGAACAGTGGCGTATAGGGGCTAAAAGGGTTCCCTTTTCTTTATTGAAAAGGGAGGGGTTACAGCGGCGGGCCCGTCCCCGATTTTAACGGGGTTCCCTATTAAGCTATAAAAAGCACCTAAACTTTATGAAGATATCTCTATAGAAAACCCGGGAGGAAGTCAAGGAAAAATATATTGATCCTGTAGATCCTGCTTGTCCTTTCGAGATTTACCGAAAATAGCCCGGTAATTCTCAGGACAGGAAAATTTAATTCAATGAGAAAGGAATATCCTTGTAAGTAAACAGTGTGGGAAAAATAGTCAGATCCTCCTCAAACCCTAGGGCAATGGCTTCAGCATTTTTCCGGACCCAGCTCTCATAATATCTCAAAAGACATGGATCATTGATGGTCCAGCATTCTCCCAGGTACTTCAGTTCTTCGATAATCCGCCAATATAGATGCATAGATCTATCCTCCCGATTCAGAACATAAGTATTTTTCCCCTGGATATGACTTTCGCCATTCCTGTTTATGCCCGAGTATATAGGAGACCAATAACCATGTGTCAATGAAAAACCGATTGATCATGTTGATTATGTCCATCTCTTTAATGCGAGATCTACCGCCTTTTGAGGAGATGCGCAAATATTTAGGGTTTGATGAGTAAGTAGCAAGTTACCAAGAGTTCGCAGGTATAAACCCTAAATATTTGACCACATCAGTGTTCAATGGAATTCTGAAAAAAATATCGCCTTGAAGAGACAGACACTGCCTCCATCCCCATCCAATTCCGTCTGGGGTAGATTCTTTCCCGTTGAGATGGATATGCCATGGTGCGATTATGGTTCATCCGGGAAATGAGTAAGATGAATAATCAACTAAAACAATTTGAAATTAAGAAAAGATTCCATAACCCTTCAATCATTCTACTTTTAAAGGCACATATTTATTTATACGTACTCATTTCCCGGATGAACCGCAATTATTCTCTTGACAGCGATCCGTAGTAGTTTTATATTTGAATAATTGTTCAATTACTCAATGAGGTGATCATGCGTCCTAAAAAGGCAAGACTTATAGAGGAAGACGGTTGTCTGGTGAAAGTAATCCATCTGGACAGGGTGAACAAGGCCAGGGAAGAGGCAATCTCTGAGCATGATCTGGATCGTCTGTCCCTCATATACAAGGCCATGGCCGATCCCTCAAGACTCAAGATCGCCATGGCACTGAAGGGGGGAGAGATATGCGTGTGCGACCTAGCCGCGCTTCTAGGTCTTACCGACTCGGCAGTGTCTCACCAGATCCGCCGACTAAAGGATCTGGCCCTGGTCAAGAACCGCCGTGACGGTCAGGTACTCTATTATTCCCTGGATGATGAACATGTCGCGGACCTTTTAAGAGTGGGACTTGAGCATATAAGGGAATAGGCGTAAGGCCTAGGGCGCCCCGCTAATACGACGGGATCTTCGACAAGGCACAAGGTTAAAGACATACAGCATCTTGAAAACCCCATATGCCTTACGCCCTGCGCCTTTAATATATACGGTGATCTTAAATGACAATAATATTAGATATTTTTATGGAGTCCTGGCATCTCCTTCTTGACGCTTCCATCTATATGCTGTTCGGGATACTTGTAGCAGGGTTACTGAGGGTGTTTCTGAGCCCCCAGGCCGTGGCCCATCACCTGGGCCGGGGTCGGTTTTCGTCCATATTTAAGGCGGCGCTCATAGGGATCCCTATCCCATTGTGATCTTGCGGTGTGCTGCCGGCGGCAGCATCACTTAAGAAGCAGGGCGCCAACAACGGTGCAACCACGGCATTCCTTATATCCACACCCGAGTCGGGCGTGGATTCAATGGCACTCACATATGCCCTCCTTGACCCGGTTATGACCGTTGCGAGACCGGCAGCTGCCTTTGCCACCGCTGCCGCGGCGGGCATTGCAGAAAATCTGTTCCCTAGTAAAGAAGGGATGGAGGCGGAGGTCCCTGACCTGACCTGTCCGGTGGACGGCTGTTGCGACGGGCGGGACTGTTTGCCTGAATAGCATAAAAATCACCACACATTTAACGAGAAGATCACGGCAGGTCTCAAGTATGCCATGAATGAGCTTTGGGGTGACATCGCATCATGGTTTCTTGTGGGATTGCTCCTGGCAGGCGTCATAACCACACTGATTCCCTCGGAGATCCTGACCCGGCACCTGGGAGGGGGTATCTCCTCCATGTTCATCATGCTGGCAGTGGGCATCCCCCTTTATATCTGCGCAACGGCGTCTACGCCCATTGCGGCGGCCCTGATAATCAGCGGCGTAAGCCCGGGAGCGGCGCTTGTGTTCCTGCTTACAGGACCTGCCACAAACGTCACCTCACTTACCATGCTTCTAAAGGTCCTGGGTAAGCGGGCAACCATCATCTACCTCTTTGCCATTGCTGTAGCTGCGGTCATTTTCGGGCTTGCCCTGGACTGGCTGTACGCGTCTTTAGGCATATCAGCCCAGGCAGTCGCGGGTCAGGCCGCGGAGATCATTCCGGGGTGGGTGAAGATGATGGGTACAGTGGTCCTCCTGGCCTTGTCCATCAAGCCGGTCTATCGCGTATTCAGTTCCTGGTTTTTAAAAACAGGTTCTCATGAACACGGTCCGTCAGATGAGATTCTTACTGAAGGAATTCTGCCCATGGCAGATGTCACGGAAGATAGTTGTGGTTGCGGCAGTCCCACATGAAGCGCCACCAAATAAGGACCGTGAGTCCTTTAATTAATCTTGAAAATTCATGTTCTTCTCACGCCTCAAGGGTAGTCTATTCCGACAATGACCATCTCTTCAAGGCGATATCTACTACCTTTTGAGGAAGTGGTCAATATTTGGACTTTGCTGAGTCAGTTGCAGATTCCAAAAGGTTCAGAGGTATAAAGGTCAAATATTTGACCACTCCAATGGCCGGTGGAACTTCAAAAAGATATCGCCTTAAAGAGACAGCCATTGTCTCCTTTTCACAACTCAATAGGGTGAGGACAAAGTCATGTCCTTCACCACTAAATCGGGATCTTCGATAAGCGAGAGGTCAGAGAAAATTGGCTCTTTCTAAAAAAGTAGCCTGTTCCGGCAATGCCGACGAATAATGCTTAAGGCTGAAGGAGGGAGCTGTTCCTGTTTTTACCGTATACCTTATACCTTACGCCTTTACCGTACAATACACTCCCGCACCCATGGCTCCGCGACAGCTTTCAGGTGCATGAGATCATCTTCTTCGTAATAATCTGCTTCGTGGAAAAACTCGGGGTGCAACACTGTTGTGTCATGAAACAGTTGCAGGGCATACAATCGGGCGCCTTGTATGAGCTTTGCAATATCCTCGATGATGGTCTTATCCACCAATCCTTTTACGCACGTGGTTCTGAATTCATATGCAGGGGCTGATTCCATAATGACCTGGATGCTGGAGAGCAGATCCTCCGGGTTGTAGTCCCTCTTGATTATTGGATCATAACATAAAGGATCTGTCTTTATATCCATTGCTATGTAATCCACAAGACCGTAATCAATCAGCTGTTTTATTGCCCGGGGTCTGCTGCCGTTTGTGTCCAGTTTTATTGAATACCCCATGTTTTTAATTTTTTCGCAAAGGGGACCAAGGTCTTTCTGGATTGTCGGTTCTCCTCCTGAAATAACCACACCGTCTAAAAAATTCCTGCGGCTTTCAAGGAAATCATAGAATCCATCCTCCTCTAATAAGGTAGGGCATTCCATACATCCGTTTACAAGGTCAGGGTTGTGACAATAGGGGCAATCAAAATTGCACCCGGAAAGAAAGATTACACAGCTTATTTTTCCGGGATAATCGATAAGAGAATTCTTTTGTAAGCCCCCAAAAAGCATGTATCGCCTGTTCCGCATCTATGATTGTTCAGGTATAAAGTCCGCGAAATGAAGCTGGATCTTTGACACTGGATACTGGTAAGTGTTTTAAATAATTTCTACAGCTACTGTCTAAGGAAAATATTTGAAATCAAAAATCAACATGAAGTATCAACGGTCCAGTATCCAGAGCCAAGTATCCAGCAACCAGTACAGGGATCTATGCCACCTTGTATGTCTTTCTCATGTTAAATTCCGCCCGCTTGCCGTTATTCCACTGTTTCACAGGTCTCAAATAGCCCACAACCCTGGAGTATACTTCGGTCTCCTCATTACATATGGAGCAGTTCTCCTGTTTTCCGCTAAGATAGCCGTGTGAGGGACAGACGCTAAAGGTTGGACTGACCGTGAGATAGGGGAGGCGGAAATCGGTGACCACTTTCTTGATCAGACCCTTTACCGTCTCAATATCACTTACATTCTCCCCCAGGTATATGTGCATAACTGTCCCGCCAGTATATTTTGTCTGAAGGTCATCCTGGAGCATGAGCGACTCATAGATATCGTCCGTATAATTCACTGGAAGCTGCGTGGAGTTGGTATAGAACGGCTCCGCCCCATTGACGCATTCTTCCTCGTTGGCACAAAGGATTCCGGGGAACTTCCCTTTGTCCAGGATGGCAAGACGATAAGAGGTGCCTTCCGCGGGAGTCGCCTCCAGGTTGAAGATGTCACCTGTCTCCTCCTGCATCTCCGCAATTATGTCACGGAGAAAATTCATAACCTTAAGGGATAATTCCATGCCTTTCTCACTGGCGATATCTGTGCCTAAAAAATTCAGGCAGGCCTCGTTCATGCCGATAATCCCGATGGTGGAAAAGTGATTCTTCCAGTAGAGCCCTGTACCCTCTTTTACCACTCTCAGATAAAACTTCGAATAGGGGTAGAGATCTTGATCCGTGAATTTTTCGAGCACCTTCCGCTTTATCATCAGGCTCTCCTTTGCCAGGGTCACCATCTCCTTCAGGTGTTCAAAAAAACCGGCCTCGTTTTCGGCAATATAACCTATCCTGGGCAGATTGACGGTCACTACCCCGATTGATCCCGTGAGTGGATTTGCCCCGAAAAGACCACCGCCCCTCTTTAAAAGCTCCCTGTTGTCAAGCCGAAGGCGACAGCACATGGATCTCGCGTCTTCAGGTGACATGTCAGAATTGACGAAATTTGAAAAATAGGGGATCCCGTACTTGCCCGTCATCTTCCAGATCATTTCGAGATTCGGATTGTCCCAGTCAAAGTCTGCAGTGATGTTATAGGTGGGAATGGGAAAGGTGAAGACCCTCCCCTTGGCATCGCCTTCCATCATGGTTTCGGCAAATGCCCTGTTAATCGTATCCATCTCCATTTGAAAATCCGAGTACTTCTCATTTTGTTCTTTACCGCCTACGATCACCGGGAGGTCTTTTAAAATGGAGGGCACATAAAGGTCCAGGGTAATATTGGTGAACGGGGTCTGGAAACCTACCCGTGTCGGGATGTTTATGTTGAAGACAAATTCCTGGAGGGCCTGTTTTACATCGTAGTAATCCAGGTTATCATAGCGCACAAAAGGGGCAAGAAGAGTGTCAAAGTTGGAGATGGCCTGTGCGCCGGCTGCTTCACCCTGAAGAGTATAGAAAAAATTAACGATCTGTCCCAGCGCCGATCTCAGGTGTCGCGGGGGCGCGCTTTCCACCTTTCCTTCAACCCCTTTGAACCCATTAATAAGCAGATCCTTCAGGTCCCACCCCACACAATAAACCGAAAGCAGGCTGAGGTCGTGTATATGGAGATCCCCGTTCTTATGAGCTCGCCTTATTTCAGGGGGATAGATTCGGTTCAGCCAATATTCCGAGGTGACGTCCGATGAGATGTAGTTATTCAGGCCCTGGAGGGAGAAACACATATTGCTGTTCTCCTTAATCTTCCAGTCCAGCTTCTCGATATACTGTTCCACCATGTCGACACTCGCCTTGGTGGATATGGCCCTTATCTGTGCGTGCTGTTCCCTGTAAAGGATATACGCCTTGGCGCTCCTGTAGAACGGCGAATCAAGCAGTACTCTCTCTACAATGTCCTGTATCTCTTCCACCTCGGATAAGGGTCCGAGGCGTAATTCATGTGCCATGGTAAGGACCCTGAGGGTTAGCTTCTTTGCCTCTCTTTCATCAAATTCATTGGTGGCCTTTCCCGCTTTGGCAATCGCCGAGGTAATTTTAGGTGAATCAAACTTAACGACTCTTCCATCACGCTTTTTGATCTCTTCAAACATTAATGCTACCTCAAGAGGATCAGGTTGTTTAGGAGTTTATATGAAGACCCTCAATAAAAGGCGTTATCAAGAGGACTTGTAAGAAAAGGGATTATCAAAAAAGCCTTGCACAGGCATTGAAACAGCTTCGTTTTGGATGAAGAGTAAGCTATAACAATACATTGGGGTATGTCAAGAAGAAAAATCAATATGTTGGGTTATGGGCGAGATATTAGTAGTCCAAATCACAAGAAATCACACGGGGTTAGATGTTTGTTGTTTGGCATGAAGATATTTTTATTTTTACCCCTTTAAACCGTAGTGTTTTGTATATTTACGGCTTGGAAAGACAGTTTTGAGAAAAATTTCATCATTTCTCTCAACGAAAGGTACAATAAAAGCATAGTTCTCTATTTCGGTGCTGTCCTTATTTAGTTGACAAAAACTTTGTATCCAAGCAGTTGTTTTACACTCTATAGCTGACTCGTTATTTTTGCAGCCATCGCCGGTGTCTTTGGCTTAAATGTTCTATCCTCAGATAGACTTAGTGTTTCATGAGGACGAATAAAATTATAGAAAGCAATACAGATAGAAAACTTGGCCTTGAGCCACCTAAAGGCTTTGGCGAATGTGAGACTTTTTCTTGTTAAATGGG
>JAFDAM010000146.1 GCA_019313825.1 Deltaproteobacteria bacterium | reverse complement strand
AAACCCGCTTTACAAGCGCATTTCCGGATTTTGTTACCTTGTTACCTCCTTTTTGGGTAGGTGCATACACAAATATTTTTTTATTTTTAATTATAAAAAACAATGTTGTCTCTCGCGCGTATATATAAAGTTGAGGTAACAAAGGTAACATAGGTAACAAGTGGCTATTCATCAGCGTTTCGGGTGTTACCTTTTTGTTACCTTGTTACCTTTTTCAAGGTTAAAGAGGCTCAATATCTGTGATCTCAAAGCCGCTTACATCGCAGCGCTCTTTCAACATTGAAAAATCAAGAGCCCAGGCTTTCTTAGTTTCATTCCCGAAACGCATCGTTTTATTGCTCTCCAGAAAAAAGTCGCTTTGCCTCAACTGCTTCAGAAACTGATTATATGGAAGGCATTCCCCTGTGACTGCATAATCGCGTCTGTACTTGGTATAGCGGTCATATACATCACAAAAACGAATCCCGATAACCTTGCCGCCTTTATCAAAAGTGTAATCCTGATTTGGGGCCAGTTTCATCCGAGCCATAATTTCTAGCGTCTGTTCTACTATGGTCTTGTTATTGCTGCCGCCATCCAGCAGATACTCCTGCACACCGTTCTGGAGATATCGTATACATGCTCCTTTGTTAATCGGAAATACTTCAGGCCATGTAACATTAAGGAATTCACACAGCTTGTTAACCAGACATATACCGGCATAGCAGCAGGCAAGGTTATTGACGATACGGGATGGAAACTCATCAGATAACTCTGACTTTGCTTCCTCATACCATTTCTCCGCCTCAATGGCCGATATTCTGAGTGCTATATCCAACAGGCTCCGTCCGAAGCCGCCAAGCAGATCACCTTTTGCACACAACCTATAAAATGCCTGCCTGTGGCTAGCTGGTTTTAAGTCCTTCTTGCTGAAAAGCAATTCTATGCTTCGTTCCCTGATGGCCGCTTCATCCGGCGATTCCTCACCAGCTACAATTATAGGAGCCAACAGCTCATAAGTAACAGCGCTTTGATCTGCCCGTCCGCGGACACCTTCATGCTCGTCATATGCATCACGAAGATGGTTGTATAAGGCATTAAGCTTTAACTTGTCTATCTTTGACGGTTTGAACTCATCCATCAGCTGTGGTATCAGATTTGAGGATGCAGATTCCTTCATCAATGTAAATGCGGTGACCTGTGTAGCGGCACGAATCTTACTGCATGAAAATACCGGCAGGATAACCCGTTCCAACGTATTGCTCTTTCCGCTGCCCTGTTCTCCTACAAGCAATAAGTGCGGAAACTTAATACCTGACTTTCTCAGATGCGGTTTAATAAAGCATCCGGCTACCCATGCCATCACTGACACTGTTTTTATAGGTTCGTTATAGCTGAGGACCCACTCTCCTAGCTTGACAAGCTGCTCCTTTGTCAATGGCTCAAAAGCAAGGATATCGGTCGTTATGCTTTTATACTTATCAAGCTGCACAATATCTTCAACAATGGTACCTCCGGCTTCAATGGCACCGTCCGTTGAAACATAGACCATCCGTCCGCCATGCTCATAAATTCCAAGCGCCTTGACCCCTGTTTTCCGTACCCATTCCATTTCGGATACATAACCCTTCAGCAGTTCCAAATCTCCTTCTGAACCAAAATAGCCTAAGGATATTGTCCGGCGGTTCAAGATATTTTTGAACTTTTGGATATTATTGAAGTCGGTGGTCATAAAGGTCTGGCGGTATATTTCATCGCGGGTTGTAACAAGATCGGCGGTCATCTGCGTCTCATCTTCCGATACAATCATCTCCACTGGCTTGATGATAAAGTTTGTTATAGGATATACGCTTTCGCCTCTAGTGCGGTAATATCTGCCCTCATGTTCAAAGATAGCTGACTCGCTTTCGCGGCTGTATACTTTCTCTGTAGTTTCGATGGCCTTATCCAGTGTCTCTTGTCCATAGGTTGCGCCGCTTGCATGGTGCACCGTATCCCATTTTTCCCGGAATAATCCGGATTTTCGGAACAGCCTGTCCATCTGCTCTTTGTTTTTGCCCGACCAGAAAGCCAGCATACAGCAAAGGGCAAGGTCGGCTTC
>JAFDAM010000145.1 GCA_019313825.1 Deltaproteobacteria bacterium | reverse complement strand
ACCCTGTTTTCTGGCCTCGGTATAGTAATCCTCTAACAGGCCGTACATTCGCATGTCCCGGTAAAGCACATAGACGTCCGCATCCGGGTTGAGGTCTTTGATATGGAGGGCGTTTTTGACGGCGTTTTGGCAGCAGATGCGGGAACAGTTGGGATTTTCATCGTTGCGGGAGCCCACGCACTGGATCATAACCACCCGGTTAAGGTCAGAGGCGCCCTTCAATTCGAGCCGCTTTCCCAATGCAATCTGGGTCATAACCCGATGATCCTCTCCATAAAGGTACTCCTTTGGGGTGTATTCCTTAGCGCCCGTGGCCAAGATCACCACGCCGTGGTCTATCTTTCTCTCGTACATGCCCGGTCCCACCATGATTTCGGTGGTGAAATTTCCTTTGAATCCGGTGAATCCCACGATAAGGGATTCTGCCAAAACCTGGATTTTATCATTCCGGGTAACCTCATCAACAAGCTCTATAAGATATCGCTGGATGTCGGCTCCCTCAATGGTGGTGGTTAAATCCTTGGAAAGGCCGCCTAACTGGGCTTCTTTCTCTACGATCACTGTCTCGAACCCCTGATCAGCCAAACCTAAGGCCGCATTCATGCCCGCTACGCCACCACCGATAATCAGGGCACGTTTGTTTACGAGAATGCTTTTTTCTTCCAAAGGTCTTAGGAGACCCGCCCTGGCCACTGCCATCCGAACCAGGTCCTTGGCCTTGTTTGTTGCCCCTTCCGGATCATCTCCATGAACCCATGAGTTCTGATCTCTGATGTTGGCCATTTCAAAGAGGTATTTGTTGAGCCCGCAGGCCTGGAGTGTTTCCTGAAACATCGGTTCATGGGTGCGTGGAGAGCATGAGGCCACCACAATCCGGTTGAGCCTGTTTTCTTTGATGACCTCCTTGATCTTGTCCTGGGTATCCTGGGAGCAAGTGAAGAGATTCTGATCAGAAAAAACAACAAAGGGAAGACGGGATGCATATTCGGTCACGGCAGGCACATCAACCACACCAGCGATATTAATGCCGCAATTGCACACGAATACGCCTATTCTCGGCTCTTCTCCGCTCACGTCCATTTCCGGTGGTATTTCAAGTGATTTGGTGTCCTGGTCCCTTGCCTCTGAGAGAGCTACCCCTGCGGCGCATGCGGCAGCGCTTGCCTCGGTTACTGAACCTGGTATATCCTTTGGTCCCTGAAAAATGCCACAGGCGTAAACACCGGCTCTTGATGTGCTGACCGGGGTAAATGGTTCGGTGGCGGCGAAGTTGTATTTGTCTAATGCCAGGCCGAGACGCTGACCCAGGTCGATGGTCTCTTTACTGATCTGTAGACCCACAGAGAGAACCACTATGTCAAAAACCTCTTGATGGATGATCCCTTCCTCATCGGAATAGCTTATTTCGAGATCGCCGGTGCCTGGAACAGGGTCGATGGTATGTACCCTGGACCGGACAAATCTTACCCCGTGCTCCTCTTTAGCCCTGTTGTAGTATTTTTCATAGTCCTTTCCAAATGTCCGCATGTCCATGTAGAAAATGGCAGCGTCCAAAGGTTCTTCGCTGTGATCCTTGGCAATAACTGCCTCCTTGATGGCATACATACAGCACATGGCAGAGCAGTACCCGTTTCCGCAACGGTTTGTATCCCTTGACCCTACGCACTGGAGCCAAGCAATCTTCTTGGGCTCTTTTTCATCCGATTGTCTCACAAGATGGCCCAATGTCGGTCCGGTGGCGGCCAGAATCCGCTCAAATTCCAGGCTCGTCATTACATTGGGATGACTCCGGTGATGATAAATATCCTCATAGGGGTCTGTATCAAATACGTCAGTGCCCGGGCAGAGGATTACTGATCCCACAGTGATCTCTCTCTCCATTACCTGCTGGCTGTGATCAACCGCCTCTGCGAGACACGCCTTTACGCACTGATAGCATTCAGAGCAGATTCCACACTTGAGGCAGCGTTCCGCCTCCTCCCGGACCTCTTCTTCACTGAAACCGAGGGCAATCTCATTAAAATTTCCCTGGCGTTCTTTCAAGGAGAGTTGTCTCATGGGGGTTCTATGCATAAAAGGTTCTTCTGCGACTTCAGGTTTTTCGTAAGTCC
>JAFDAM010000144.1 GCA_019313825.1 Deltaproteobacteria bacterium | reverse complement strand
GAACTTATTTTAAAATTAATATCTTTTAAAACTCGTCTTGTTTAGTGATAACGAAAATTTATTTTCTTGAATTCTATATCGCCTCTCACTTCCCTTAATTTAACCGCGCCCTTTTTATTGTAAGGCTCTATTTCTTCGTCAAGCAATTCATAGCCATGTCTTATTACTCCTATCCATCTTCTATAACGATTTATATGCAATCCTAATTCCTTCATAGGAATACTTATTAATCCTAAATAACCAACAACTGTTACAACCTGTCCTACTGTTATTGCGCTATTTTTAAACATTATCATAACAATAATAAGCAAAACAAAAATTCCAATAGCTAAAGAAGCGTCTTGAAAAAAGGAAAGCCTATTTAACACTGAAAGAAATCTTTTAAAATGTTTTTGAGTTCTATTTTTAAATACTTCTAAAACTTTTTTGTTTTCATATTCTTCTCTTGAATTTGCTTTAACTAATTGAATATTAGAAACTGAATCATGAGAAAAACCAAAAGCGTCTTCATTCGATTTTTGTGTTTTAATAATAGGATCAGTAATAGATTTTGAATACTTTAATGTAATAAAAAGATAAATCAAAAGATTTATTGCAATTACAACAAAAAGTAGCCAATGAATAAATATTGCCATGAATATTAAAACAAACAAAATCATCAGCATATTTGGCACAAACGCAATTATTTCAAACAACAAATTTTCCAAAGCGTCAGACGCCTTAATATAACGAGAAGCTAATTTACCGCTTTTTTGTTTTTTGTGATATTGTGGTTTTAATTTTAATGAATGACCGCTAAGAAGTAATACAAAATCATGCATACATCTTATTCCTACTCCCATTCCATAAATACGAGTATACCTCTTTCCCCAATCTTTCACAAAACTCAAAATCAACCACAAAAACAAAATCCCAAAAATTACCGACATCACTTCATCCGCAATAATCAAATCAACAATCTTTCCATAAATATACGGAATCGTCGCTTCAATCATAGAAGCCAAAACCGCCACAACAAAAATAGCATAAACTTGCCTTTTATACTTTGACAAAAATCGCCAGATAATTTTTAGATCGTCAATAAATTCCATAAAACTTTTAATAACACATCAGGTCTGCCGTTAATCACAACGGTTAGTTTACCTCACTGAATCGTCTGCTATTTTATATATATCCCCCGCTCCCATAATCAATAATATATCATCTGGCTTTATATTCTCATCAATTAATTTACGCGTTTTTTCTAGATCTTTAGCGTAGAAAATAGAATCACTATTTAATTTAAAAATCCCCCTAACCCCCTTTTTCAAAGGGGGAATTTTCTTTCTAAGATCTTCAGCCAAATTTCTTGAACTAATATTCTGGTCATCGTTTTCTTCCCTTCCAGCAACATCAAAAATTTCAGTTAGAATTAAAACATCCGCGTCGTTAAAACTGTTTAAAAAATCTTTATATAATTTCTTCGTCCGATTATGCTGGTGCGGCTGAAAAACAGCAAAAATTCTTTTGCCCGGATAAAATTGCCTTGCCGCTTCAATAGTCACTTTAACCGCCGTCGGATGATGCGCGTAATCGGAAATTACCAAAGCTTTTTTATACTCTCCTTTAATTTCAAACCTCCGCCAAATCCCAGAATAGTTTTTCAGGGATTTTTTTATCGTATCAACCGGAATTTCTAAAACTAATCCTAAACTAATCGCACTCAAGGCATTGTAAATATTAAAAAGCCCCGGCACTTTTAAAATAAACTCGCCCAAGTCTTTATTGTTATAAACAACATTAAATTTCACTTCTCCGTCTCCAAATTCAATATTATCAGCTCTTACATTATTAGTTTCGCTTAAACCAAATCTTAAAATTTTGAATTTTGAATTTGGAATTTTGAATTTATTTGGAATTTGGAATTTTGGATTTGTAATTTCTTTATTGTCGCCATTTATGATTAGCGTTCCATCCTCCGGCAAATGACTTACAAATTCCTTAAACGCGCTTTTCATATCATCTAAATCCTTGTAATAATCAGTATGATCAAGTTCAATATTATTTAGAATAATTATTTTGGGATATAAATTTAAAAATGACCTTTCATATTCACAAGCTTCAGTCAAAAAATATTTACTCTTTCCTA
>JAFDAM010000143.1 GCA_019313825.1 Deltaproteobacteria bacterium | reverse complement strand
ATATGTAGCCCTGATTTTAACTTTTACAGATTTGTTCATCCAGATGATAGAAAGTTCTTCAAGCAAAGAGAAAAAGCAAGGATAACCCGAAAATCTATCCCTTCCCAATTTATCTTTAAGATTTTAACTAAAGAGGGGAAGACAAAACATTTTGAGATGAATACAGTTCTCCTGCCAGGCGAAGAAATAAAAGTCTTTGGCACAGTGAAAGACATTTCTGATCGCATTCTCTCTGAAAAAAAAGTGAAGTTTGAACACCAACAACTGCTTTCTATCTTAGAGGGCATTGACGAGCCAATTTACGTTAGCGATCCAAAGACCTATGAAATCTTATTTGTTAACCGGGCACTGAAAAAGATTTTCGGCAATTTTTCAGGGAAGATTTGTTACCAAATCTTCCAGAACAGAGACTCTCCCTGCCCCTTTTGCACTAATAAATATATTTTTGGTGAAAATATAGGGAAGCCCTACATTTGGGAATTCCAAAATCCGATCAGTAAGCATTTTTACAAGTGTATTGACAAAGCCATTCGCTGGCCCACAGGCCAGATGGTCCGTTGCGAATTGGCTATTGATATCAATGAGCAGAAGACAGCCCAGAAAGCTCTCGAAAGTTCTGAGAAACGCTATCGAGATATAATTGAAAAAGCTGGAATTGCAATTATTATTGATGACCAAGAGGGAAATTGCAATTATGCCAATAAGTGGTACGCTAAAATATTCGGATATGATCTTAAAGAAATGATGAGTCGGTCAATCCAATCCCTTGTCCATCCCGATGATATTGAAAGAGTTATGAAATACCACAAAAACCGACTAGAAGGAAAAAAAGTCCCCTCCCGCTATGAATTCAAGGGAATTCGCAAAGATGGCACAATTATCCATCTTGAAGTCGCTGGGATTGTTCTCAAGGAAAAGGGAAAAAGCATTGGCACGCGTTCTTATTTATGGGATATCTCAGACCGTAAGAGGGCAGAAGAAGAGACTCAAGAAACAATGAAAAAGCTCCGAAAAACCCTTAATGGAACAATAGATGCCATTACTTTGACCGTAGAATTAAAAGATCCTTACACCTCCGGTCATCAGCGCAGGGTAGCTGATTTGGCCAGGACAATTGCTACAGAAATGGGGATTCCAAAAGATCAGATTGATGGAATTCGTTCGGCAGGAGTAATGCATGATTTAGGCAAAATACTAGTTCCATCTGATATCTTAAGTAAGCCGAGTAAATTGAGTGAGGCAGAATTCAGCCTGATAAAGACTCATCCTCAGGCAGCTTACAACATCTTGAAGGAAATTGAGTTTCCTTGGCCGGTTGCACAGATTATTTATCAGCATCATGAGAGAATGGATGGTTCTGGCTATCCTCTGGGCCTTTGCGGTGACGATATTCTCCTGGAAGCAAGAATCTTAGCCGTGGCTGATGTAGTTGAAGCCATGGCTTCTCATCGTCCCTATAGGCCAGCTTTAGGTATTGAGAAAGCTTTAGAAGAAATATCTAAAAACAAAGGAAAACTTTACGATTCAGCAGTGGGAGATGCGTGTTTAAGGGTTTTTAGAGAGAAAGGCTATACGTTTAAATCGGGTTTACTGAAAAAGTAATTCGGAACTATGTCTTTAACAAAGCAAGTAAAAAAAATTAAGTTAATGTTATCTATTAAGAGTAAACTGTAGCTTAGAAAATCAGAAAAAAAGTCCGAAATCATTTGACGACATACACTTCTATAACAAAAAACATCAAGAGTATAGAGCTAAAAATGGCTCCTCGGGTAGGACTCGAACCTACAACCTAGTGGTTAACAGCCACCCGCTCTGCCGATTGAGCTACCGAGGAGCAACAAGGCATAACTTAGCAAAAAGCGCACAAAATTTCAATACAAATTTGCTGAAAAAGGGAATCAAAAAGGAATCAAAACCGATAATTGGCCTGTTTGATGACTTTGCGGTAATCCTCCCCCCACATTTCCACGACCTTGCACATTTCATAGATCCTGGAGCGGAGGCGTACGCCGATCCGGTCGATCAGGGTGTCGTCCTTCTGTTTGAAAAATTCCTGGCGGGAGTCCACTTCATCGTCCTTATTATCGAGAAAGTTGGAGGTGAAAATGGTGAGCTTTTTATTGTTGTACCG
>JAFDAM010000142.1 GCA_019313825.1 Deltaproteobacteria bacterium | reverse complement strand
GACCAAAAACAAAGAAGTGTCATGAACAAGGGGCTTATTCTCGGCAATGGAGACAGAATCGCCGTCAAGGTAACGACTTTCCCGGCTACAGAAAGACCCTATGAATTAGGATTGACGCTGATTGATTAACCATAAGCACTTTAAATCTTTGCGCCTTTGCGCCTTTGCGTGAGGCTTCTGAGGAACAAGCTCATGTCTCAAGACGGATTCATATTAAGGAGTGTCCTGTACGGGATGTTTCTCGGCCTGGCAATTATTGCGGGCTGGCTTTATCACCCCCACATCCTGGCGATGTTTCATTCTGAGGTCCCCGAGGTGGCAGACCACCTGACGGCAATAAAGGATAAAATAGAGAGAGTGAGGCTTCTTATCCCGACCCCGCCCCTTGACAAAAAGGAGCCTGTTACTACCCGGGATGTACCTGCAGCAGATACTGAAATGCCGGCCTCGGCAAAACAAATGGTGCAGGATATTTCTAAGACCGAGCCTCGTGAGAAACAGACCATGTATCCCTTCTGGCGATTTGACGAGCGCAGGATAGCGGAGGATTTTATAGTCAAAATCGAAAAGAGAACGGGCGTGGATTTGAAGATAGGCGAGGAAGGCTACAGATACGTGATCTACATCTCTGCCGCTAACGAAGAGGAAAAACGGCAAAAGGCAGACCTGATCAAGCGAGAGACCGGGGTCATCGGGCTTAAACATGGGGGCATGTGATCATGAAAATCAACAAAACCGGATTTGATCGTGCAGTCATGCAGGGAACCATGCTCTTGCTTCTCTTTTTTCTGTGCGGTCTGTTATCGGCCTGTGCTCAGGCCCATAGGATGCGAATAAAGACATCGCCGCTCTCTACGCCTGATCCACAGTCTGCGACCCTCGGGGAGAAACAAATAAATCGCCTCAGAGCTTTTCAGCTCAAAATCCTTTCTGAAAAACACGGGATCTGTCCCGGACCGGACGGGAAGGATATGATCTTTTTGGGACGGGACGCGAGGCTTCAACTGGTTCTTAGATTCACGCAGACCCCTCCAGCAGACGTCAAAGCCGGTGATCTTGTCGCCCGGATAGCAGATCTCTCTTTCCCATTTGCCCGGAGGACATCTGAAAAAACATACATGACCGACATCATTAACCTCAGCGCATTGAAACAAGGGTTCACTACCGGTCCCTCCGGGGTTTCCATATTTTTTAAAGACAGAAATAAAGAGATCCTCTTGGGCGCAAAAGGGATGTTAGCAATTGACACCATTCCCCCGCCAAAACCCCTTAACCTCTACGTGACAGATACAGGACCTGACTATTTTTCTCTGGGATGGGAAAGCAGAAAGGGCGAGATCAAGGAGTATTCGGTACAGATCTGGGATTCCGGCCAGTGGCGCACGTTCAGCTCAGATTTCAGCTCACCCCCTGTGCGCATAGATTCAAAGCCTGCGGGACGTGTCCGAGTCATGGCGATAGATTGCGCTCTCAACAGGACTTTTTCCCAAGAGGTGGTTCTTGGCCGGGATAACAGATTATCTATTACAAGAACAGGTTGCGGCAAAACAAAACATCTGGCCTACAGGGCAGCGCAGGTCTTGATCGACGATGGATTTGTCAGGGAATATGTGAGTCCCTGGCTCAAGTCCAATGCAACGCTTACCAATGGAGAGGTCAACACCCTTATAACCGAGCGTCATGAAGGCTGGGTACCCCCTGGGATCAAGTTTACCCCGCAGAACAGGGCAAAATATCATAAGGAAAACGGCAAATGGTGTGCTGAGGTAACGGGCGCCCTCAACAGAACCCCATTCAAGATCTGGGCCGGCAATAAGGCAAAGGTTTTTAAGACACAAGAAAAACATGGTATAAGGGTGGACACAAACGGGCCCGGTTCTGACATCATCCCTTTCCCGAAAAGATAGCCACCCCCCCTTATAAAGGGATTCATGCGAGACCTGGATCGCTTTTTAACTCCACAATAGGAGGCAGAGAATTAGTCAGGCTCTAACAGCTGCTTTAAGTAATCGCCGTTATTAAAAAAATGCAAGGCGAGGTATCGTGAACAATAAACAATGGTTCAAGATTAATTTAATCCCGTTATGTCTAACATATTTTGCTGTAGTTATTATATCAGGCTGTGCATCAATGTCG
>JAFDAM010000141.1 GCA_019313825.1 Deltaproteobacteria bacterium | reverse complement strand
GGTTCCGGCTTGTCCGGGTTAGCCAAGAAGGAGTAAGCTCATGTCTCAAGACGGATTTATATTAAGGAGTGTCCTGTACGGGATGTTTCTCGGCCTGGCAATTATCGCAGGCTGGCTTTATCACCCCCACATCCTGGCGCTGTTTCATTCTGAGGTCCCCGAGGTGGCAGACCACCTGACTGCAATAAAAGATAAGATAGAGAAAGTGAGGCTTCTTATCCCGACCCCGGCCCCTGACAAAAAGGAGACTGCCCCTACCCGGGATGTATCTGCAGCAGGTATTGAAGCGCCGGCCCCTGACAAAAAGGAGACTGCCCCTACCCGGGATGTATCTGCAGCAGGTATTGAAGCGCCGGCCCCTGCAAAGCAAATGGTCCAGGACATTTCTAAGAACCAATCTCTTGATAAACAGACCATGTACCCCTTCTGGCGATTTGACGAAAGTAGAACCGCAGAGGATTTCATGGCCAAAATCCAAAAGCGAACCGGCGTGGATTTGACGTTAGGCCAGGAAGGCTACAGATACGTGGTCTACATCCCTGCCGCAAGCGAAGAGGAAAAAAGGCAAAAAGCAGACCTGATCGAGCGAGAAACCGGGATCATCGGGTTGAAACAAGGGAGCTTGTGATCATGAAAATCAACAAAACCGGATTTGATCGTGCAATCATGAAGGGAGCCATGCTCTTACTTCTCCTTTTTCTGTGCGGTCTGTTATCGGCCTGTGCTCAGGCCCACAGGGTGCGGATAAAGCCATCGCCGCCCTCTACGCCTGATCTGCAGTTCAGCGATTTTCAGTTTCAAATCCTTTCTGAAAACCACGGGATCTGTCCCGGACCGGACGGGAATGATATGATCTTTTTGGGGAGGGGCGCCAGGCTTCAGCTGATCCTTAGATTCGCGCAGACCCCCTCAGCAGATATCAGGGCCGGTGATCTTGTCGCCCGTATAGCAAATCTCCATTTCCCTTTTGCCAGGAGAATATCTGAAAAGACATACATGACCGACATCATTGATTTAGATTCATTGAAACACGGGATCAATACCGGTCCCTCCAGGGTTTCCATAGTTTATAAAGACAGAGATAAAGAGCTCCTCTTAGGCGCAAAAGGGATGTTGGCAATTGACACCATTCCCCCGCCAAAACCTCTTAACCTCTACGTGACAGATACAGGACCTGACTATTTTTCTCTAATATGGGAAAGCACAAAGGGAGAAATCAAGGAGTATTTCGTGCAGATCTGGGATTCCGGCCAGTGGCGCGCGTTGCGCTCAGGTTTCAGCTCACCCCCTGTGCGTATAGATTCAAAACCGGAGGGACGTGTCCGGGTTATGGCCATAGATTGCGCACTCAACAGGGCATTTTCCCAGGAAGTGGTCCTTGGCCTGGATTTCAGGCTATCCATTACAAGAACTGGTTGCGGCCGGTCGAAATATCTTGCTTACAGGGCGGCGCAGGTATTGATCGACGATGGGTTTGTCAGGGAATATGTGAGTCCATGGCTCAAGTCCAATGCAACGCTTACCAATGGGGAGGTCAACACCCTTATAACCGAGCGTCATGAAGGCTGGGTCCCCCCCGGAATCAAGTTTACCCCGCAGAACAAGGCAAAGTATCATAAGGAAGACGGCAAATGGTGTGCGGAGGCAACAGGAGTCCTGAACAGAGCCCCGTTCAGGATCTGGGCCGGCAATAAGGCAAAGATCTTTAAGACACAAAAAAGGCATGGTATAATGGTAGATGCAAACGGGCCCGGTTCCGACATCTTAGCCGGATATTTCAATCAGCAGGCATCCGGCCGCGGCCTCACCATCTACAAACAGAAAGACACCCCGGCCATCGCGCCTGCCTACCGACTGAAGATAAACGTGAACATGGGGAGGCCTCAACGATTGAATGTCTATGGCGTCTATTGCTGGTATGTGAAAGCAAGCATGAAACTCTCGGAGAAATCCACGGGCAAAGGTATTGTTCTGCATCTCAGAGACGTCCCGGATATCGATATCAGGATATATGGAAAGAGCATGGACCAGGCTATTCGGGGACAGGGACCCAATTCCTTTACCGAAAAGATTGCCACACCTTTTATAAAGGAACTCATGCGTGAGCTGAATACCTTTCTTCATACGAGATAGGAG
>JAFDAM010000011.1 GCA_019313825.1 Deltaproteobacteria bacterium | reverse complement strand
CATTCCAAGGTGATAGCCGAGGAATCTTGAATCTGCAACTTGTTAGTATTAAAAGATTTCTCGCTTCGCTCGAAATGACATATAGGGCTAAGACCAACATTATGACACAGCCTCGTTGCACTCGGATCTTCGCTACGCTTCGACAAGCCGGGAGTTATCAAAAACCAAATATTTTGTAACACCGCCCCGATAAATCTTTATTCTTCGAGGTGGATATATCTTTGGTGTGCTTCGACAGGCTGCGGGCAATCAAACCCTGTCCGCCTCCGGCGAATTCAAGTTAAAGAATTTCAGGATTTATGCCGATATAACACAGAGGGGAAAGTGTATGAAGAATCCACGCTCAAGCCTCGCCCTTTTATGGGAGAATAGGCAAAATGAGTAAGGAGGTAAAAGGAAATGTTGGAAGCTGTAGATGCCGCTAAACCTAACGCAAGAGAAGGTTCAGGAAATGCTCCGGTTCTGAATATGCCGGATGGGCGACAGAATCGCGAAATAAATCTGAAAGCGCCTCAGAAGAAACTCAACGTCGCGGCCGAAGTTCGGAAAGTCGCCAGGAAAAAGATAGAGCGTATTGCCCAGGCCCTGGACAGTTATATGCAATCGATTCAGAGGGATCTTAAAATAGGGGTACATCAAGCAACCGGAAACATAATGGTCAAGGTTGTCTCAAAGTCAGACGGAAAAATCATCAGAGAGATCCCCCCTGAAGAACTTCTTGATCTGGCAGCCAAGATGGAAGAGATGATTGGTGTCCTGGTTAATGAGAATGCCTGATCGTTATTATATCTACGGCCTCTGCCCCTTTTAAACGTTTCCTTCAGGACCAGATGAACCCGAATATCCTGTTAGTTGATGACGACAAGAAACTCCTGTCCGTACTGAAAACCATCTTCACGGAAGAGGATTATGCAGTAACAGCGTGCAGTGACGGGCTGGAAGCGATTAATATATGCCGTGAACAGAAGTTTGACCTGATAATAACCGACCTCATGATGCCCGGCGCCAATGGGCTGGAGGTATTAAAGGAAACACGAAAAATTGATCCGGATATCCTCGTTATCCTGATCACCGGCTTTGCCTCCCTTGAGACCGCCATCCAGGCCATACGAGAAGGGGCGTATGACTATATCACCAAACCATTCAGGCTAGAGGAGATAAAGATCCTTGTAAACAATGCCCGGGAAAAGATCCGTCTGATCAGTGAAAACAAGAGGCTGTTTCATGAACTCCAGGAAGCTTACAAACAGCTCCATATGATGAAAACGATCATAGGCGCGGACAATTCGGAAGGGGAGAGATCTACAGTTGAAGACGAGAGCAGAGACCCTTTCATCGCCGGAAGCATGTTACCCCTTTATTACACGGAAAACAGAGCGATTATTAGTTCACCTATCCTATCCGGCCTGGAACGTATTTCAACCCTCAAAGAGAAGGGTCTTTTAACGGAAGAGGAATTTAACCTGTGCAAGTCGAGGCTTTTCAAGAACATATAACATCTACCAGTCCTAACCTTCAGTCTTTGCAGGTCTTGGTGGTTGATGACGAACCCATGGTCCGTGAGACCCTTAAGCTTTTTTTAGAGAATCTGGGTATCGTTAATGTTACAACGGCTGATAGCGGTGAAAATGCCCTGAACGAGACAGAACGGAACCGGTATGATTATGTCTTTATTGACCTTATGATGCCCGGGATTAACGGTATACAGACCCTTCAAAAGATCCACGAATATTATCAGATCACAAGTGTCATCATTATGACCGGCTATCCCTCAATGGATGTTGTTATAGATGCGATGCATAAAGGGGCTTCGGATTTCCTGGTAAAGCCCTTTCGTCTTCAGGATATAAAGATAATTCTGGAGAGGATACAGAGATTTCATCTCTTAATGGAAAAAAACTGGCTGCTCCATCAGGAACTGGAAGAAAAAAAAGAGGTAGAAAAGCTAAACAATCAACTGGAAAAAAAGATCAGGCTTCAGACCATCATGTATAATATTGTGGACTCTTTATCGAGGATAAACCGCTCGACCGATCTTTATCCATACCTGATCAATAAGGCCATTGAATCGTGCTATGCCCAAAAGGCCTGCTTCATGATCTACGATGAGGGTCGTTCTAACCTTCTGACTCTGGCTCAGAAGGGTTTTGAAGGCATGGATCCGGGAATCAAGATTAATCTCCATTTCAATACTGAAGGCAAGAGGATACTGGACAGGGAATTTATCGATACCCATCTCGGAGAATCAGCCGAAAAAGGAATAACCCTGGAGAAGATCGCCCGTAATAATGGCTTGATATCAGTGCCTTTTGACATCAGAAATGAGCCTTTTGGCGTGCTTTTTATCGCCCAAAAGAAGGGACAAAACTCATTTGATGAGGAGGATGAATTCATTTTAAGGTTCCTCGCGGAGAAAGCCGCCCTGAACATCGAAAATATGGCCCTTTATGATAATCTCAATCAGAGTCTCATGGCTACCCTTATGTCCCTTGTAAGCGCCATTGAGGCCAAGGACCCCTATACACAACAGCACTCCTCCAGGGTTACTGAATTATCTCTAAAGATCGCCCGTAAAATGGGATGCAATCATGATGATCTTCAAAGGCTCAAATCAACCTGTCCCATTCACGATATAGGCAAGATCGGTATTAACGACAGTATCCTGAACAAACCCGGCAATTTGACGGAAGATGAATTCCAACATATCAAATCCCACCCCTTGATCGGAGTAAATATAGTCGCACCCTTAGGTTTGGACCCTGAAGAATTGGCCATTATCAGGAACCATCATGAAAGATGGGACGGCAGGGGATACCCGGATAATCTCAAGGAGGAGAATATTCCCATTCTTTCCAGGATCCTTGCCGTGGCAGATGCCTTTGATGCCATGAGCTCCGATAGGGCGTATCGCAAGGCCCTTCCCTTTTCAAAATGTCTTCAGGAATTAAAATATAATCGCTGCACCCAGTTTGATCCCGAGGTGGTCGAAGCAGCCCTTTCCGTTTTTATCTCTTGAGTATTTATCCGCCAACTCAGGCCCAATTTTAAACCTTCGATCTATAGAGTTAAGAATCCACGCCCCTCGAAGATCTCCCGTAAAGCGGGAAGAAGGACGTGGCTTTGTTTGCACCCTAAACGACCCTAGGAGGCGATGGCTGTCTCTTCAAGACGATATCTTTTTAGAATTCCATCCCGCCATGGCGGGACAGTGGTCAAATATTTGGGTTTTATGCCTCTGAATCCTTTGGAATCTGCAACTGACTTGGTAAAGCCCGAATATTTGACCACTTCCTCAAAAGGTAGCCCCGCCCGGGCGGGGTCGTCTTGAAGAGATAGTCATTGCCGGATAGATTGCCCTTTTCAGGCAGAGCCAATTTCCCCTGACCTCCAGCCAGAGGCGGGAATCTTCGACACGTCCAACGGACGTGGTTTTCAAGTTACAATAAAAAATTGGTTGGCATTTTTATTGCATAATAAGTGTTTTTATGCTTTTCTCTTAAAACTTTAACTCCTTGAAAGATGTTGAATCCCGAGTGGTTCTTTTTCCAATGATCTTTTTTGATACGATTTCTTCATTTTAATAGAGTTCCTAATGTTTTATATTATTTAATGGTGTGAAAACAATGAGTTCTATAAACAAACGCAGACATTTTAGAGTTGAGATGATAGTTCCGGTCAGATGGCAGGTGCTTAACAAGGAGGAGACAGCAATGGTGAAAGGAGGGATGGCCGGCACCCTGTGCAGACAAGACGATCTTCCGGGTCCCATTAATGAATTCGTAGAACTGGCGTCCCCCGGTTCAAAGGAAGAGCACCTTTATCGGTCTCTTCAATATATCAATAATAAACTTGATTATATCATTGATCAGCTGCACTCCAAGGCTATGGAATCCCAGACCAATCAGGATGACATCATAGAGATTAGCGCATCAGGCCTGAAATTCATAACCAAGGAACATCTGGACACTAATACTCTTCTCAAGATGAACCTGATTATGCCAGGGACTTTCCAGTATCAGATGGATTTAATAGCTGAAGTTTTAAGGGTCGAGGACAAGGATAACGGCTTTGTTATTGCCGCTAGAATCATTCAGATTGATGAAGATGCGCGGGACTCGATTGTAAGTGTGGTTTTTCAAAAACAGAGAAATGATATACGGAAAAAAAAGTTAGGCCAGGAGGATAACAATGTTGATTGAATTACCCATTCATAATTTAATCCGATTGTTCAAAATGGCTTCTATTGGAAAGCTAATGGGCGGACTAATACATAATCTTAATGGGCCCTTGCAGAATCTCGGCTTGGATATAGAGATGGCGCATCACTCCCTTAAAAGCGACTCCGGGTTAGATAACGATCTGATTAATAAAATAAGCAAGCGTTTAAATAGGATGGAAGAGGAATTTGACCGGATAGATCAGATAATAAAAATATCTTCCATGAAAGCCATCCAGGATGAAGATTATCATAAACCTCTGCACCTGAATTATTTCATACAACAGGAACTGCTTTTTCTGCAGACCAATCTCTACTTCAAACATAATGTCCGTACAGAACTGTCATTTCAGGACGACCTACCTCCACTCGTCGATCTTCCAGGAGATTTTGTTCTGGCCCTAAGCTGGTTTCTGCAGTCCGTCATTGAGGAGTTGGAAAGCCGGGAGATAACTTCCCTGACTGTGCAAACTTCTCTTAACGATTCATGTGTGGAGCTAATCACATCCACAGAAGAGGAGAAACTGGCCGAAAAATTTATGGGGTCGTTGAATAAGGACATATCCTCTTCTCCAAATCACAAACTCGAAGATAATGATGTGAGGATGATGCTGGTCCTGATGGTATTTAAGGCGGGCAATGTCTCAATCATGAGTAAGGATGAGCCATCCGGTTCACAGATTATCCTTACTATCCCCATCAATAAAGAGGGTTAGACGATTCCGTGCTTTGTCATATAAGTACCTAAAGCGCTCTAAAATGACCTAAAGTGTCTAAAGTTGTGGAATGCAGACTCATTGCTCTCACTTTATTTGGCTACATATTTTTTATTTTAGCTCACTTTAGTCACTTCCTTAATAATAATCCCCTCTCTTGAATTTTGCTATCTCCGTTCCGATGGTTATCGTCAAATCCGATAAAATAGGCCTTAATTTTTCAGGCATTCCAGGGGCGGATTCCATGGTCCTCAGGGTTTCCAGTCTGTCTTCCAGATGACTGATCAAGGGAGTCATCCCTTTGGCAGGCAATGATTTATCGTCTAATCTGGCGGAATAAAAATCAACAAGATCAAGTGTCTCCTGTAAGACCTTTACCACCTTATTTTTCTCTCCAACGTTTAATGGCCCTTGAATCTCCTCTACCCCTTGAAGAATACGGATACCCCCTTCAACCGGTCCTATATTCTCCTTGTTGGCAATCGCTTCTTTCTGTCCGGGCTGGGAGCTCACCTGATCCATAATCTTCTTGAAATCGCTTTCCTTTGCACCCGTTTTATGATTACCTTTATTAGTCTGTGGGGGAATCAGGCCCTGGCCTTCATATATCTTCATCTCTCTCTCCTTTCCGAAAATGAGATCTTTGTACTGCTTATTGTACATGCAAAATTATTGCCAAAAGGCAGACACACGAAGATCTCCATAAAGTCAAGGTGCAATGGAGACGCAAAATCGATAAACAGCATTAAATACCCTTTAATATCAAAATGTTGGAGTAATTCACCAATACAATCACTCTTTCCGGCTGTAGTATCCGGTACTCAATATTCGACCATTCAATTCATTCTCAGGTCTTTATTGGGAAGTATATTCCGGCCAAAGCGGAAAAAATGGCTACTCAATCATCCGGAGGGAAATTTGTCGGATCTCCCGCAAGGGCCATGATCTTATGTGTCACCTGGGGTACGGATTTTAGTTTCTTTATCTCTTCAATGATTTTCTTCATACAGATATACAATTACTATCTTTCTATCCAAAAACCTTTTCCAATTTTGCACTAAAGGTCTCAGGGGTAAAGGGTTTTACGATATAGTTGCTGACTCCTGCCTGGACAGCCCGCACGACATTCTCTTTCTGTCCTTCAGCCGTTACCATCAGGAAGGGGATATCCTTTAAATTATCATCTCCCCTGACCTCCTTTAGGAGATCCAGACCGTTCATATTGGGCATGTTCCAGTCTGAGACAATCAATCCGACCTTCTCTTTTTTGAGTTCCTGGAGGGCGATAGCGCCATCATCCGCCTCAACGATATTGCCGAATCCTAACTGCTTTAGAACTCCTTTAAGGATCCGTCTCATGGTGGCAAAATCGTCAACAACCAACACCCTGATCGATTTATCAATAGCCATATTTAATCCTCCCTTGTAATCATCATTAATTAAGCTGAAATGAAATGTTATGTTATATGATTAGAAGTCCCAGCCGGCAGCAACGGCATCCCTTCCTATAGGCTTTCCAGCAGATTATCAATACCTGTCTGATCCAACCCTTCTCCCTCTCTTTGAGGTCCCTTTAATTCAGTCATATATTTATCCACATCCTGGTTAAGATCCTCATAGGTCTTTGCCGGATCTTCCCTGTGTTTTTTAAGTTTGATGCCAAAGGAGACAATCAACTCTTCAACCCGAAGCTCCATCGACCTCACTATTTTGATAATCCTCTGAATGCGCTGTCCAACCAGATCCTGGAAACTGAGCGGTTCCATCATGGTTAAAGTCCGGTTGCTTATCTTTTCTAATACTTCCTTCTGTTGCTCTATAACTTTCAATGCCTCATCCAGAGTAATGTCTGCTAAACCCCCTTCTCCACCGCCGTTTCCGGAGATAATCGATTCCAGGACCTTTTGTTGATTATTGGCCATCTCCATCTGCTCTTCATTGATATCCATGATCTTCATTGTGCTCTCTTCCAGAGTTTTATTAATGCCTTCAAGATGATTACTGGCCTCCGGAATATCTCTGGCTGCCATCTCCACGATGTCAGGTTCTATCTTTTTCTGCATGTCCTTTCTAAAGTCGATCAGTTCCTTTGCCACGACCTTTATCTTGTTTGAGAATTCCATTGTGAGCAGTTCGAAAAATTCACCTTCTCTAAGCTTATGAATCACATCTTGCAAATCTTTTATATCTTTCCCAGAGAGTTCACCTGCTTTTATTTTTTCATCTATATCATCAAGTGATATATCAGTCTCTTCATGCTCTTTGTTCACATCCGCCGTGCCATATCGCCGGCACAGATGTTGATGTCCGGTCACATCTGTCCCGGATAATAGATCATTTTCAAGCTCTTTCACGTTGAAGAGTATCTGATAATCGCTCACGTTGAAAGAAACCCCTGATACAATAATAATGAAATATGCTCTGATATCTTCTTTATCAACAGGACCCTGAACCGGGCAGACATTACCATTCAACTCTAGAAATAACCCCTGTTCATCAGTCGATGTGACAAGGTTCGCATCATAACGAGTCACAATCCGTGCAATATCCCCCATTTGAAAGGCTATCTTCTCAAGGTCTCCATCCAAATTACCCATAACCATACTACTCATTACGCAAACCCCCTTTTGATATTCAATCGCTCTTTATAGTGAACTCTGATTGGAAATCTATCCATACGGCGTTAACAACTCACTATTTTACCGTGATCCATGATCATCCGATCATTTCTTTTTACCTATTTAGCAAGATACGTACCAATGATATTTTCAATGATATCTTCTTGGAATAACTTTATTTGACAACAATAACAATGTGTTAGGTATATTCAGAAAATAACGGTCCTTGTTATCTAATGAAATACCGTCTCAATCGTCATGGTTTCGTCAAAAACCTCAGCCCGGACCGGGTGAAAAATGACGCACCTGATCGGCAGAACAATATCTTCATGGGCTACATTTCGTTTCTGGAATCTATAATCAATCTCTTTAGGTCTCAGCGCAACGGTTACTTCCAATTCCCTCTTCTTTGCCGAATTCAATTTCTTGGTTGCAAGGGAATTCAACAATTTTCTGACTGATCTCCAACCTCCCTCAGACATCTCTGAACTGATGTAGGCTGTGGGTTGTGGCATCTCTTTTTCCACCAATTAGTATTTATAAGCAATTTTTATGCCTATTTAGTCTCACGCACCAAAAACATGCGAGCGCAGAACTGTCCGAAGCCACAACTACCGCAAGGTATCAGGTCAGCGTACAATATCCTTATGTGAAAGATGAGATATCCGGGACTATTTGCGATATGATAGGACAGAATATCAAAGGGAAAGTGTCATTTTTTTGACTATTGCGAGTGGTGACTTAAGAGCTGAATTAGTAAAGAACCCACGCCCCTCGAATATTCCCACCAAATTTGGAGGGAGAAGGACTTGGTTTTCAAGTTACAATAAACTCAATTCTATATGTCAGGAGATATGTTGATTCGATCTCCACACTCAGGTTCAAGGTTCAAAGATCAAAATTGGAGATTGATCAACCGTGAACCCGGCAACCCGAGTAATGATAAATGATCAATGATCAATGCTAAATAATCAACCTATCCAATATCCCAAGTGCACGTTCAATACGCTCATGTGTTTCTATACTCCCTTCATTTAATACCCTTTTTATATCGGAAAGTCCGTGCTGTAATCTATGAATCACCATTTCCAGGTCCTGTATTGTCTGCCCCGCATTCTTTTCGGTCACATCCATTGCCTCACGGAGATCCAGAGACTCCTTGGCTAGTGACTTCATTGTATTGATCCTGTCCAAGCGGAGCATAAGTTCATCAAAATTTATTGGCTTAGTCAGATAATCTGACGCACCCTTTTTCATGGCTTCCACGGCATTTTCTATTGATGCGTATGCTGTAATAAGAATAACCTCCGTCTTTACATTTCTCTCTTTCACATGTTCCAATACGCCGACACCATCCACGTCTCCGGGCATCATCAGGTCTGTAAGAACTACATCAAAAAAGGATCCTGAAACAAGACCGACCGCCTCTTCACCATTTTTAGCGGTCGCAACCTCATACGCGGCTTTCTTTAACTTCTTTTCCAGGAGTGATCGCGTAACCGGATCATCCTCAACTATCAATATTTTAAGCTTTCCCATCACTAACTCCTAATAAGCGCCTGAAATTTATTACTCACTTCACAGTATCTTTACTTCAGTTGATAAAAAATTGACCGTAAATGCCTTTGGGGTACGAACCTGGGACAGATGCCTGTCAATGCTTCAGTTGAACCAATAATCAGATAACCGTCCGGCTCTAAAATATTGGCTATCTTATCAAAAAGCTTCTTCTTGTCCTCCAGGTTAAAGTAGATAGCCACATTTCGACAAAAAACGATATCGTATTTACCCAGGCCGGTAAACGGGAGCATCAGATTGAATTTTTTAAAAAGAACCATGGCCCTGATATCGTCCCTGATCTTCCAATTACCGCCAACCTGAGAAAAATATTTCCGTAAACTTCCCTCATCAAGACCCCGCTCAATCGCAAACTTATTGTATTGCCCGTAGCTGGCCTGGGCAACTGCTTCATCCGATATATCGGTGCCTAATAGTTTGATATTATATTTTTTTAGATCAGGCAAAAGCTCCTTCAAAACGATAGCGATACTGTATACCTCCTGTCCTGTAGAGCACGCTGCGCTCCAGATGCGAACACTTAGCGGCATACTCCCGGAAGATTTGGCGGACCTCCTGTCAATAAGTTCAGGAAGAATCTTGTGCCGAACCAACTCAAATGGTGATTTATCGCGAAAGAACAGGGTTTCATTGGTTGTCACGGCATCTAGTATCTTTCGTTCCAGAGACTTACTATCATCAGTTTTGGCCTTTTGATATAACTCCATATAAGAGGCGCACCCCTGTTCTTCGGCCAGTCCGTTTAGCCTGGCCTCTAGGAGATAGGCCTTTTGATCATCAAGGGCGATCCCGGACATCTTATGGATATATTGGGACATAATCTTTATTTCATCGGTGGTGATTTTTATCATCTGCTATTTGTCTCGGTTAAATCGCTTTATCTGATTGATTTTTCGGTATTCTCTCTATCACTCTGCAAATCGACCAGTTACCGTATCTTCATTAATAACTTGATCCCCTTACTGTGCAGATGATCTCTTCTGCAATATGATCAAGCGGCGCGATCACATCAACGATTCCACTCTCGACAGGCTCCTTGGGCATGCCGTAAACAACACAGGTTTCCTCAT
This sequence comes from Deltaproteobacteria bacterium, assembly GCA_019313825.1. Classification (GTDB taxonomy): domain Bacteria; phylum Desulfobacterota; class DSM-4660; order Desulfatiglandales; family HGW-15; genus JAFDAM01. The sequence continues at coordinate 30,492 of JAFDAM010000011.1, read as the reverse complement.
CCTGTGCAATAATGAAGGCCCCGTTTCGTTTCATCAGATCCAATCCCCGGGTTCCGTCTGACCCCATACCGGTCATGATAACGCCGGCTGCACGCCTTACATAATGTTGGGCAATTGATCGAAAGAGATAATCCACGGATGGTTTACAACTGTTCTCGGGTGGATCATCAGTGATTCTGATAATCCTGTTTATTCCATCCGCACCGGCCACTACCTTCATCTGTTTCCCTCCCGGAGCAATGAGGACAATGTTGGGCAAAATGGATTCCCCATCAAGCGCCTCCCTGACTTCAAAGGCGCATTTTGAATTAAGGTTGTTCGCAAGGGACTTTGTGAATATAGCCGGCATATGCTGAACGATCAGAATAGGGACGTTAATATCAGCTGGAATTTGAGGCATCATCCGTGCCAGGGCCTTTGGACCACCTGTGGAGATTCCTATCCCCACGATCTCGGCCCTTATTCTTTTTTCGCCGACGATTGCGCTCATCCGCCTGACCGTATCATCCAGGGCATTGGTCGGTTTTTCTTTTCTTCCTGCTTTTTGGACACTAGGTCCTCTTCCTAAAACACTCTTGATTTCCCGACGGCGAGCAAATGCCTTGAGCATGGGAGAGATGGCATTCATTACCTCTTTTCTGCTCTCTTCCATACTGTCTGTTTCCGGCTTTGTGATAAAATCAAAGGCCCCTAATTCCATGGCCTGCATAGTCAGTTCCCCGCCTTTATGGGTAAGCGTGCTTAGCACAATTGCGCCAACATCAAGCTCTTCTTCCTTTATGCGTGCCAGGACATCGAGTCCATTCATCTCCGGCATCTCAATGTCAAGCGTGAGGATATCAGGTTTCAGATTCGCGATCTTGGACATGGCAATCTTTCCATTGTTGGCCGTGCCCACCACTTCCACATCCGGCAGTTCAGCCAGGATATCGCTTACGGCCTTTCGATAGACGACAGTATCATCAACAACAAGAACCCTTAAAGGTCTGTCATCCTTCATTTATCACTCCGCTCCCTTCATTGTTTCTCTGTAATATCCATAGCCGCCAGACATCGGTCCGCCCGGGGAATCGACTTGTAGGAATAAGGGAAGTTTATTACGTAAAGAACCCGTGCCAAAAAGACTCGGCTTTGCCTGAACCTTAAACCTTTAACCTTAACCCGTAAACCTTATTAACGGGCATTGCCGGATATAAACACTCCATTCAGACTAAGTCCGTTGACTCTGACCTCGGCGATGATAAACAACTAACCCTTCCCCACTTCCTCCTTAAGTACCTCTTCCACATCCAGGATTCCGATCAAACTGTTTTTGGTCTTGAAAACACCTTCAAAATATTTTCCCTGAACACCTCCTATATTTGCAGGAGGCGGTTCTACCTTGTCCCAATCAGTTCTCTCCACATCACCAATGCTGTCAACCAGAAGTCCGATATATTCATTTTTTGAGTTGACAATAATATTCCTTGTATCATGACTTAGATTAGTCACGGAAAGGCCCATCTTTTTTCCAAGGTCAATGACGGTTACGATCTGGCCCCTCAGGTTCAGGATGCCCTTTACATAATCCGGTGCCTGCGGCACATTTGTCATCTCCAACATCTTATTAACCTCCCGGACCTTAAGGATATCCATGCCGCAGAGGGCCTCTCCCACATAAAATGTGGCCATTTCTATGCTTTGATCTGAATATTTTTCTGCTGATTGTCCCATCAATTATTATCTCCCTTGTCATTTATCATTGAGCATCCGTCATTTGCCGTTTACCATTACACAAAAGGATATCGGTTTCATTGATCTCATTAATTGACTTTCTTTAGGTGATTGTAAATACTATCCATAAGCTTTTCCTTGTCTAGCTTGATCTGATAGTCACTAATACCAACCTCTTTTCCTCTGGCTATATCTTCTTCGCTTGCCATAGTGGTCAAGGCTATGACCGGCAAACTGGAAAATCTATCATCTTCTTTTAATTGTTTTACAAAGCCAAAACCATCGAGATTAGGCATCTCAATGTCGGTAACCACAAGAGCTATCTCTTCACCGTGTTCCTGCATAAGATCCCATGCCACCATCCCATCCTCTGCCTCGATGACTTTATAGCCGTCATCCTCCATATATTTTTTGACCTGGTTGCTGAAAAAATTTGAGTCCTCCACATAAAGGATGGTGGATACCTTACCGTCCGGTGTCTGAACCGCCTCTCGCTCATCGAACCATTCCGGGTTCAATGTCTTCACCAGGCCAAAGATGTCGACTATTAACGTAGTGTGATCTCCTATAATCGTGGAACCCATAATTCCGGTCTGCTTTAATGTAGTATCATCAATTACCAAAGATTCTTCAATGGCGTCTATGGGAGGTGTTGCCATAAGTCCAATGTCCTTCCCCGCAACAACAAAGATAACCACAAAAAGCTCTTCCGTTTCCGCCATTGATTTAACATTGACTACTTCCGCTACCCCAAACAAGGGGAGGCTCGCCCCTCGATATTGAATGACATTCTTTCCGCCAACCTCTTCAATGCTAGATCTTTTGATCTTTTCAATACGTTCCACCAGACCTAACGGCACGGCGAACTGCTCATCCTCCGCATTCCTGAATATCAGCAGAGACTGAACATCTTTCGCGGTCTTCATATGCTGCTCCCGGGCCACATCCAGGGCCCTATCGGTCCCTTCTACAGAGGTCAGATTGGCCATTTGCGAAAGACCTGCCACATCCAGAATAAGCGCCACGCGTCCATCTCCCATAATTGTCGCACCCGCATAACCTTTACATTGACTGATATGGCGGCCCATTGGTTTAACAACAATCTCCTCTGAGTCATGTAGTTCATCAACAACCAGCCCGTACTTTAACGCGCCGGTATAGACGACAACGATATTGATGGCGCTAGATGCATGATAGCGTCTGTCAGAATCTTTGCGACGGTCACCCGGCGATGGGGTTGCGGAGTCCGAGCCGGAAACTTCAGGTTGTGAATCACTGGCATTGAATTGTGCATCGCCAGTGGAGATATTCGCGTCTTCTTGCGGGCCTTCTTTAAACAACGGATTCTGTCTGGATCTTCTGTCCACGATATTCTTGCGGCGGTCCTTTTTAACTTTTTTATCAGTGGGATCAGCATAGGTGCGCTCAATTCCAATAACATCGGCCAGCCTTATCAGAGGGAGAAGATTACCGCGCAACCTCACAACCTCCGCATCTCCGACCTTCTCTATCCTATCCCTAACCTGAGCTGCAGGAATCCTGAAAAGCTCCTCCAGGTTAACCTGCGGAATAGCGTATCGCTCTCCCTCCACGGAAATAATCTGACTCGGTATGATAGCCAATGTAAGGGGAAGTTTAATCCTGAGGGTCGTTCCCTCGCCGAGCTGTGAATCTATTTTCACCACACCACCCAGCTTATCCAGGTTTGTCTTGACCACGTCCATGCCAACGCCTCGTCCGGAGACATCGCTGACTTTTTCTGCAGTAGAAAAGCCCGGGAGAAAGATCATATTGACCTTCTCCTTTTCAGACATAGACATGACCTGCTTTTCAGATATCAGGTTTTTAGACACTGCTATTGATGCCAATTTATTGTGGTCTATACCCCTGCCGTCATCACGGATCTCAATATTTACCTGCCCTGCTTCGTGATAGGCCTTTAATAAAACCTGCCCTGTTGCATCCTTGCCGGCCTTGCGTCTTTCCGCGGGAGTCTCTATACCATGATCCACTGAATTCCGAACAAGGTGGGTGAGGGGATCACTTATCGCCTCTATTATGGTCTTATCCAGCTCAACACTTTCCCCTTGGATCTTCAGCATGACCTCTTTCCCCAAATTCCTGGCAAGATCCCTTACCACACGGGGAAATTTATTAAATACATTCCCTATAGGCTGCATGCGGGTCAGCATTATGGCCTCCTGCAACTCTGAAGTAATAAGGTCCAGATGTTGACCAGAGGCCTCTATCCCACGGGGATCTTTATGATTTATCGCCTGAAGCAGTTGATTTCTGCCCAGGACAAGCTCACCTGCCAGAGTCATCAGGGAATCAAGCAGACTGACGTGTACCCTGAGGCTTGTATCTGATCCTACTGATCCAGTCACGGACTTATCCTTTTGCACACCCTCGGTCTTCTCATCTTCCAACATGACCGGCACAACAGCGGATATAGATTCCTCTGCTTCAATATCAGGCCTTTCGGGTGAAGGCTCTTCTACCAGGATCTCTGATTCTTGCTCATCGATTACAATTGTTTCAGCTGAGGATGATTGTGCAACTGGCAGGATAGTCATGTCTTCGGCTAGTACAAAAACGTTGTTTTCGTCTATTTCAAAAAGGGCGTTAACCATTTCCGGTTCAAGTATTGTCGCAAACAGGACCAGGAAGGGTATCCGATTGGAGATAGTATCGTCCTCAAGATTGCCAACTGCCTTTATAGCAATCTTGCAATCAATAATATTGCCGCTCTCCTCCATTTTCTTTAAGAGGTCCAGGGGAGTCCTATTCTTTTTATGAACATCATGTATCAGATCGTATTCCACTAGGTAGATATAATTCCCTTTTTTCCCGGCATTGGAGATATCGTACTGAGCTACATTAAATACCGTTTTCCCATCGGGGAAAGAGATATCAATCATTGTGGATACATCATCTCTCTCATTATCAGGTAATGAACTGGTAGTGAGTGCGGCCAGGGCCTCAACATGTTCCGATATGTCCGTCTCATTACTGCTTTCGGCATTCTGTATGAGATTTCTGAGGGTGTCCGAGGCCAACAGCAGGATATTCACAATTTCCGGATTTGGGATCATCTCCCTTTCTCGAATCATTCCCAGGACATTTTCCATCTTATGGGACAACTCCTTGATACTGTTAAGTCCCATAAAACCTGCGCCTCCTTTAATCGAATGTGCAGCCCTGAAGACCTTATTGACAAGCTCTTCGTCTATTTCAGCCCCTGCCGATTCAATAGCCAGCAGGTCATTCTCAATATCAGTTAAATGGTCCTCAGATTCTTCAATATAAAGCCGTAAAGTTTCATCATCCTGAATGGTCATGATCTCCTCCATTTCATTTTTCTATTCTTTCTCAGGCCTATACGGAATATTGTTCATTTTTTTATTTACTTACTGTTGACTCTTTTTACTGTTTGCCAATTTGAATGGTTTAATATCAAACCCGCTCAACCGGCCTAGCCTCAATTCGACCTCCCCATTACCCAGCCTTTATCACTTCAAAATGTTGATCCAATCGCATGGTCATGAAAAGATTGTAGATATCATGGGAGACATTTTTGATTGTCAATTCTCCTCCGACACTGTCCAGGGAATTATGGGTAGCAATAAGGACACCTAGACCCACAGAATCCACCATATTCACGCCTTTAAAGTCTATAGTGAGATTCTTAATCCCCTGCTCCACCAGCTTGAGTAGTTTTGCCTTGAAATCTTCCGCCATGGACGCTATGATATCTTTTCCTGGCTTGATGGTCTTCTTGGTGGATTTTTTCCGTGCTGTTGCCATAATTTCCTCCAATTATTAATGCTGTTTCATATACAAACAACAATATTCATTATTGTAGCTTTAATTTTTTTACTTGGTTTATTATAATTAAATCATCTTTTCCAGGATAAGTCTGTTTCCTTTTTCATTGAATTCAATACTTGTAAAAGTCCTTTTCATTATAGCCAACCCACGACCTGACTCTTCTCTTGAGGGCAGGGGCTTCATCAAACAGGCATTCCAATCAAACCCTCGACCCTCATCCTCCACTTCCATAATAAGATTATGGCCTTCCATCTGCAGGCGAAAGGTAACCTTCTTTTTGCTATCACTTCCATTTCCGTGAGTAACAGCATTTATAAGGGCTTCTCTCATCCCGAGGATAATATTAAAAGACCGGTCTTTTATACCAGTCTTAATCAAGAACTGTTGAATCTTTTCAGCTGCCCTATCAACATTTTCCAGGGTAGCAGAAAAGGATTGTTTGAGCTCTATCTCGTCATTGGCCATTAATAATATACCGTTAGTAGTTGATCATTCGGTATTTTTAAATTCTATTCAGAAACAGGAAAATATCGTTACAAAAGGCAAAGGGTCTATTACGCCTCAATCCCAAGTACCACGATGTCATCCTCCAATCCGATTGTATCTTCCAGCAGCATATCTTTTAATCTCTCCACAGACTTACGGATGGGGATTTCCCTGAGCCCGCTGCATGCCTTTAAAAGATCGTCAAGGCCCTCTGTCCAAACCTTTCTCTGCCCGGGCTTCTCAATAAGCCCGTCTGAATAGATATAAAACCGGTCACCCTCAGTAACCCGGATATCCTGAACTCCGAAATAGACATCACTAAAAATGCCTAGGACATCTCCCTTGATCTCTATGAGCCTGGTCTGGCCTTCTTTTGGAAGATAAACAACAGGTGGATGCCCCCCGTTCACGATGGTCATACATTTTTTATCACGATTCAGCCTGGCATAGCAGGCAGTCAGGTATTTATCTTCTGGTAATATCTCCTTCAGGACGTTATTAATCATCTTCATGCTTTCAGCTGGTTGATAGATAGGGATACAGTTCTGTTTTAACAGGGCCTTAACCGCGGATGTGATATAGCTGGTGGCTATGTCATGCCCTGACACATCGGCCACAAAATAGCCGTATATATCATCAGAGATCTGTAAGACATCATAGAAATCACCTCCAGCCTCCAATAATGCCATGTAGTATACACCGAAGCCGGCATCGGGGAGATCTTCAGGTGTGACAAGCATGGATGTTTGTGCATCCTGGATCTGGCGTAGTCTCGCTGCCTGACTTTCTATCAAAGAGTTAGTGGCCAGAGACAATTTCAGATGGAGCCGCACCCGGGCCACGACCTCCCGGCCATGGAACGGTTTTGTTATATAATCAACAGCCTCAAGGTCAAAGCCCATCATCTTGGAGGCCAACTCGTCTTTGCCTGTAAGAAAAATGACCGGGATGTATGCTGTGCTGGGATCCTTTTTGAGGAGTTTTACGACTTCAAAACCGTCTTCGCCCGGCATCATAATGTCAAGCAGTATGAGATCGGGCTGTTTTTTTGAGGCAAGTCTTCGTGCCAGTGGACCATTATCGGCAGAAATAGTCCTGTACCCCTCCTTTTGCAGGGTTTTTTCCAATACCTTAACGCCTACAGGTTCATCATCAACCAGTAGTATAGTCAGATTCTGTTTATCGTTCATCTGTAATAAGTTCTTCCTGAGACTGATGACCTGTCAGTCATCTACGCTTTTTCATTAATGGCCTGGGCTAATTGATCAATTTTTTCTTTGATGACCACGACTGCTCCGACTGCACCATCCAGGTTATCCTCGCGTGCATTCGCTTCAACGTCCTTAGCCACCCCAAATATCTCTGTAAAACCCAGATTTCCGGATGCGCCTTTTATGGAATGAGACTTTTTGACCACTTCCTGGACATCCCCCTGTTCAACTGCTGATTGCAATTGTCTGAGGTCAGAAGAACCGGTCTCTACAAAGAGTTCAGCCAGTTCAATAAACTCTTCTTTCTCCAGGCCTAATCTATCTGCCAATCCCTTAAAATCCATTTTTTAGCTCCTCCTTTTATTTTGTTTCATCCATAAAGTATCTCTACTTGATTCTCTGCCCATGAAACAACTCAACTATATGATTTCCTGGCCGACTTAGCTTCGAGCACCTATCTTTTGAAAAGTGAAATGCGCTATCCTTTTAGATCCATGCTATATCCATGCCAGATTCCCGCCACACCATATCTGTTTATGATAAAAGAGAAATCTCAGCATAACAAAGGAACAGCCTGAAATAGGTTGAAGGTGAGGGAGTCATATTATTGACAATCTTTTGTTGTTTTTTTTGACGATACCGAGAAATACCGCCCATGCATAATTAACGTCTCGGAGCGAAGCGGAGCTAAGTTCAGATAACTCCAGAGGGCCCTTTTCAAGTCTTTTAGAGAACGTATCGTCTTTAAAATAAAGAGTCCATGCCCATTGCGGGGAAGAGCATGGCATTGTATATTCCCCAAGGAAGCGTGCCTATCAAAGGAGGCATTGTAGGCATGAGGCCTAGTTCCGGTCATATCTCTTTAATAACTTGAAATATTGCTCTTTTTGGGGTAATCAACTTTGGCATTGCCGGATAGCTTGCAAAGAGGTATGACATGGCCTGTTAAATAATTTTCCAGGGCCCTTTAACAATACCTTTTTTTCCATATCTTATAAAAAAGGAGTTACATATGAATAGCCTAATCACCATCCAAGGAGTGAAGAAGACGGTCTTCGGTACGGGTTCTATTGATCAGATCGGTCTGGAATGCAAGGCATTGGGTGCTTCCAGAGCACTCCTAGTGATTGATCAGTCCCTCTCCAAAACGGATACCTGTCTGCGCATACAAGAGCTGCTCAAGAAAAGCCGGGTAAAGACTTTTCTGTACCCGGACATTACACCTGAACCCGATCCCATGCTGGCCGATATGGGCGCAAAACTGGCGAGAAAAGAAAAAGTCCGTTGTGTTATCGGAGTTGGTGGAGGCAGCAGCATGGATGTGGCCAAGGCAATAGCCGTTCTGGCAAAGAATGGTGGTAAGGCCTTTGATTATATAGGTGTTGGCCTGGTTAAAAATGCGGGTCTCCCCACGATAATGGTCCCGACCACCGCGGGTACCGGCAGTGAGACTACCCTCACATCAGTATTCACCATGAGAGCGACAAAGACCAAAGGCGGTATAAACAGCCCGCTTCTCTATCCCCATATCGCCATTATAGACCCTGAACTCACAATCAATCTTCCGTCTTATATAACCGCTTATACTGGGATGGATGCCCTGACACATGCCATCGAATCCTATACATCCATACAGGCCCATTCGATGAGCGAAGTTATCTCCTTAAAGGCCATAGACCTTATTTCAGACAATCTGAGGGGAGCGGTCTTCAATGGTAAAGAGATCAGATTTCGTGAAAACATGATGATGGGCAGTTACCTTGCCGGCCTTGGCCTGGCCATGTCAGGCGTTGGTGCCGTCCATGCCCTTGCATATCCCCTGGGCGCCTTGTTCGACATCCCTCACGGGATAGCAAATGCATTGCTGCTGCCCTATGTGCTCGAATACAATTATCCGGGAGATATTGACAAATTCTACCGGATCGCCATGATCATGGGCAAAGAAGGAGATGGGTTATCCGATCGGGACATAGCATCTCTTGCTGCCGATGCTGCCTTTGATCTTGCCGGAGATATCGGCATTCCCCTCACCCTTAACGAAATAGGTATACCGGAAAAGGCCATCCCTGAGATGGCGAAATCCGCCATGAAGCTCGAGAGAGTCATGGCGAACAACCCACGGCCTATGACCACCGATGTAGCAGAGGAGATCTACAGACTGGCCTTTGAGGGATAAAGAAGTTCGAACTTTAGACACTTAATTGAACAGGAGTAAGCCATGCCCGGATATGAGATTATAGGAGAGGAAGAAAAAAACGAGATACTGGATGTCCTTTCAAGAAAGATGCTTTTCCGATACGAGTTCGACGAGCAGAGAGAAGGAATCTACAAGGTGGAAGAGTTTGAAAAGGAGTTCGCGAAATACTGCGGGGTAAATCATGCCCTGGCAGTATCATCAGGGGCTGCCGCCCTCAGAGTCGCCCTTTCCGCCCTAGGTGTCGGACCCGGTGATGAGGTTATTACCCAGGGATTCACCTTCGTGGCCACATGGGAGGCCATACTTGATACCGGTGCCATCCCTGTCTTTGCGGAGATAGACGACAGTCTCTGCCTTGATCCTGATGATCTTGCCGGCAAGATCTCATCACGCACCAGGGCAATTATCCCTGTGCATATGTGCGGAGCCCAGGCCCGAATCAAAGAGATCGTCTCTGTTGCCGACAGCCATGGCATACCTGTCTTGGAAGACACTGCCCAGTCCTGCGGAGGCAGGTTTAACGGAAAGGCATTGGGATCATTCGGCAAGGTGGGAACCTTCTCCTTTGATTCCGTGAAGACCTTGACAACGGGTGAGGGGGGCATGGTCATCACCAATGATAAAGAGCTGTATATTCGTGCCTCTGAATATCATGATCACGGCCACGACCATGATCCAGATGTCGGAAGAGGGCTTGAAAAACGGAATTTTATCGGATTAAACTTTCGGATGATGGAACTCCAGGGTGCCCTAGGGCTGGCCCAGCTGCGAAAATTGGACAATACCATATTGAAACGCCAGAGGGAGAATAAGAGTCGTATCAAATACGCCCTGTCAAAGATAGGCCGGATAACCTTCAGGAATATTCCCGATCCTGACGGAGACTCAGCCAGCTTTGTGATATTTTTTCTACCCACCTCAGAAAAGGCAAAGGAGTTCAACAGGGTTATGACAGAGGAAGATGTTGGTGCCGTTTACTGGTATGAGAACGACTGGCACTATTTTGAAAGATGGGAGCATCTCTTGGAGGGTAAGAGCCTGCTTCCTTCGGGATATCCCTTTAAAAATGAGGCTGGTGAGACCAGGTGCAGCTATCAGAAATCATCCCTGCCCAAGACTGCTGAACTGTTGTCCCGTGCCCTGACCATACAGATCAATATTAATATGGATGAACAGCTCCCCAAGATCCTGGATGCTATTGAAAAAGCCGGGAAAGAAGTGATCTAAAGTGAACTAAAGTTCGAACTTTGGACATTTAATATGAAAATATCGATCGCACAGATCAATCCTATTATCGCTGATTTTGAATACAACACCTCTCTGATAAGAGAGGCATGCGAGGAGGCAAGGCGTGCCGGTTGTTCCCTCGCCATATTCCCTGAACTGTCCCTATTGGGCTATCCCCCTAAGGACCTCCTGGAAAAACCCTCCTTTATTGATGAAAACCTTGGATACCTTAATACCCTTTCATCACAGATAAACGGCATACATGTCCTTTGCGGATACGTTGACAGGAATCCTGGAAGAGGTAAGGGTCTTGTGAACAGTGTAGCCCTTATAAAGAACGGGAAGATTATCAATAAGGGCGGAAAAAGATTATTACCCAGCTATGACGTCTTTGACGAGACCCGTTACTTTGAGCCGGCAGCAGACAGCCTGATGTTTGAGCTTGAAGGAAAAAGATTTGGGGTCACCATCTGTGAGGATATCTGGAATGTGGGTGATCTCGAAAGAATTCCCAGTTACGAGCAGGACCCGGTAGCCGAGCTGAACGCCAGGGGAATCGATATCCTGATAAATATATCCGCCTCTCCCTATACCATTAACAAGCCACCTCTACGGATGAAAGTGTTAAAAAATATTTCAGAGAGATATAAGGTTCCCGCCATCTACTGCAACCAGGTAGGGGGAAACGACGATCTGATCTTTGACGGCTCCAGTATGGTTGTGGATAACCAGGGCCGTCTGATTATACTGGCCAGGGAATTCGAGCCTGACATGGTTATATGGGACACGGATAAATACTACCGGGAGATAACGGGTCCCTGGCTTGCTCAGGAGGAATCTGTCTTAAAGGGTCTCACAATGGGGACACGGGACTACGCAATGAAATGCGGGTTCAGCAAGATGTTGGTGGGGCTGAGCGGGGGAATCGACTCCTCTATAGTGGCCGTGATAGCCAGTATGGCCATGGGGCCGGAAAATGTAATGGGTGTCAGTATGCCTTCCCCATACACCTCGGAGTTGAGCAAAGATTGTGCCAGGGCGCTCGCAGAGAACCTAAAGATCGATTTCAGGGAGATACCTATCAGCGATATCTTTGATCGCTATAGGGACACCCTTGCTTCGAGCTTTAAAGATCTTAAGGAGGATGAGACAGAAGAGAATATCCAGGCCCGGATTCGCGCTAACCTGTTAATGGCGCTTTCCAACAAATTCAATTCCCTTCTCCTTACCACAGGGAATAAATCCGAAACAGCAACAGGATACTGTACCCTCTATGGAGACATGAGCGGCGGCCTGGCGGTGATATCCGATATTCCCAAGACCCTATGCTATCGTCTGGCAGATCATATCAACAGAGACGGCGAAGTCATTCCTGAACAGGTAATATCAAGACCTCCATCGGCTGAGCTCAGGCCGAACCAGACCGACCAGGACACACTCCCGCCATATGAGGTATTGGACGAGATACTTGAGGCTTCTGTAGAAAAGAACCTTTCCCTTGAAGAGATAAAATCATTGGGCCATGACCCGGATGTGGTAAAGGATGTTCTCAGGCGTATTGTCTCCAATGAATATAAGCGACGTCAGGCGCCTCCCGGCCTCAAGGTCACATCAAAGGCCTTCGGATACGGCCGCCGCTACCCCATAGCCCGTGGCGGCAAACCATATTAATCATCACATCCACAAATCCGACTTTACCCGCAAATACTCTCAAAATAATACTTGGCAAGCATTATCAAATTTTCATATGATAATAAAAATGTCTAAAGTGAACTAAAGTTCAAAATGGGAAATGCGGAGTTCGAAGTTAAAGGAATTCTTGCTGATTCATGGACAATAAAGAATGCGGTGAACTTCTTGCTGTTTTCACAACTATTGGGAAAAAGAAACAGAAATGAAAAGTGCGAAGTGAGAACTTAACTCCGTACTTCGAACTTTGCGTTTTTTCGGTGTTTTAACTTCGGATTTCGAACTCCGAACTTCGAACTTTATTTATTAGGAGGATTTTATTCATGCGTTCAGATCTGATGAAAAAGGGAGTGGAGAGAGCCCCCCATCGATCCCTCTGTAAGTCCATGGGATATACCGATGAGGAGATCAGTCGGCCCATAATCGGGATAGCAAACTCTGCCAACGAGGTGATCCCCGGGCACATTCATTTGAATGATATAGCCAGAGCAGTCAAGATGGGAGTAGCCATGGCAGGAGGAACACCCATGGAGTTCTCCACCATAGGTGTATGCGACGGTATCGCCATGGGGCATGAAGGGATGAAGTATTCCCTCATCTCCAGGGAACTTATCGCGGACTCGGTAGAGATAATGGCAACCGCCTACCCCTTTGACGGACTGGTCCTGATCTGCAATTGCGACAAGATCGTGCCCGGCATGCTCATGTCCATGCTCCGGCTGAACATACCCGCGATCATTGTAAGTGGCGGTCCAATGCTCGCAGGTAATAGGGGCGATAAACCCTTAGACCTTATCAACGTGTTTGAAGGGGTGGGAGCAAAGGCAGCAGGCAAGATTACCGACGAGGAGCTAATTGAGATAGAGAACAGGGCGTGTCCGGGAGCAGGCTCCTGTTCCGGCATGTACACCGCAAACTCCATGAACTGCCTTAGCGAGGCGCTTGGCCTGGCAATGCCCGGAAACGGCACCATCCCCGCTGTCACCGGAGCGCGTATCAGGCTGGCCAAGGAGGTTGGAAGAAGGGTTATGGACCTGGTGGAGAAGGATATCAAACCCATGGATATCGCCACCCAGAAGGCCTTTGAAAACGCAATCCACATGGAGATGGCCCTTGGAAGCTCCACCAATACGGTCCTGCACCTGCCTGCCATAGCCCATGAGGCAGGGATCACACTCGACCTGAAGCTCTTTAACAATATAAGCGCGGAGACACCCAACCTGTGCAAGATATCCCCTGCAGGCCCTGCGCATATGGAGGACCTGGACAGGGCAGGCGGCATCACGGCAGTCATGGGAGAGATGAATAAGAAGGGGCTCCTTTACCTTGATCAGATCACGGTCTCCGGCAAAAAGATAGGTGAGATCATCGGTTCAGCAGAAAGCCTTGATAAGGAGATTATCCGGCCCATAGACTCACCCTATTCAGAGGACGGAGGACTCGCAATACTCTTCGGCAATCTGGCGCCGGATGGGGCTGTGGTCAAAAAATCCGCGGTCGATCCATCCATGCTCACGCACTCGGGTCCCGCTCGGATTTTCGAGACCGAAGAGAGCGCCATGGAGGCTATCATGGCAGGCAAGATAGAAAAAGGGGATGTGGTGGTTATCCGCTATGAGGGACCCAAGGGAGGACCCGGGATGCGTGAGATGCTCTCACCCACATCGGCCCTTGCAGGGGCAGGTCTTGACAAGGACGTTGCACTGATCACGGACGGCAGATTTTCAGGGGGGACACGCGGGGCTGCAATCGGCCATGTCTCGCCCGAAGCCAAGGACAGAGGTCCCATCGCCATAGTCCGGGAGGGTGATTTCATCGAGATAGATATCCCGGAAAGATCTCTGAACATAAAACTGAGCCAGGAGGAGATGGACAAGCGGTTCAGCAAATGGACTGAGCCTGACTACAAGGTCAAGAAGGGCTACCTGTACCGCTACGCGAAGCAGGTGTCCTCCGCCAATACTGGCGCGATCTTTAAGGATTAGGATATTAAAGGAGTAGCGAGATGCTGAACATGCTGGTGACAGGAGGTTGTGGTTTTATTGGGAGCAATTTTATCCAATATCTCCTGAAAGAATCCGATTTTTCAGGTCGGGTGATTAATGTGGACAAATTGACCTATGCGGGAAATCCGGAGAACCTTATGGATATCGAAAAAGATCTCCCTGGTCGCTACGTCTTTGTAAAGTCCGATATATGTCATCTGGAAGAGGTAAACCGCATCTTTAAGGAGTATTCCATTGACAGTGTCTGCCATTTGGCTGCCGAGTCCCATGTGGACAGGTCCATTGTGAGACCTGACGTGTTTATCCGGACAAATATCATCGGCACCTTTAATCTTTTAGAGTGCACAAGGACAGCCCGGGATCAATTGGAGCTTTTTCATCATATCAGCACAGACGAGGTTTTCGGCAGCCTGGGAAAGGACGGACTTTTCACGGAAGAAACCCCTTATAGCCCCAACAGCCCTTACTCTGCATCCAAGGCCTCTTCAGACCACCTGGTGCGGGCCTATCACAAAACCTATGATCTGCCCGTAACCATCTCCAACTGTTCCAACAATTACGGTCCTTACCAGTTTCCGGAGAAACTGATCCCCCTAATGATCCTCAATGCGGTTGAAGGAAAACCGTTACCCGTTTACGGAGACGGCCGGAATGTGAGGGATTGGCTCTTTGTCAGAGATCACTGCACCGCCATCTGGACAATAATGAAGCAGGGAAAGCGGGGCGAGACATATAATATCGGTGGTAACACGGAGATGGAGAATATCAGGATCGTGGAGATGATATGTGATATCCTGGATGAATACAAAAAGGGCGAAGGCAATCAGTCCCGCAGGGAATTGATCACGTTTGTAAAAGACCGACCGGGTCATGACAGGAGATACGCGATCGATTTCAATAAAATAAAAGACCAGCTTGGCTGGACTCCCAAGGAATCCCTTGAATCAGGCCTCCGAAAAACTATCCAATGGTATCTTGATAACGCAGAATGGGTGAATAGGGTGAAAAGCGGGGAGTACAAATCCTGGATCGAGGAGCATTATGGATAGTCCTACTCCTTTCTGTCTCACCTAAAAGACACAGGCCTTTCCGCCAAGGCGGGACTGCCTGTGCCTTTTACAACAGTATTTCAAGTTCGAAGTGCCTAAAGTTTGAAGTTGGAAAAACTGAACCCCACTTCGAAGTTCGAACTTCCGACCTCGAACTTTAGTTCACTTTACTCACTTATCATGTCAATATTTCAATTGTATTTATTTGTAGAGGATCCTATTATTTTTTCTTTGCCCTGTTCTCCGGCCTCAATTCCCTAACAGCAGCCCCTGTCTTCCACATCTCGGAATTCTTGATCTCATCGAGCTCCACCTTCAGTTTCACCATATAATCAGGTGCGCTGTTTGCCTCCAGGACGATCGCAGTCTCCTTGCCCGAGACAACGCTCTCGTACAGGTCATCAAATACCGGGGCAACCGCATCACGGAACTTGTGCCGCCAGTCAAGGGCCCCTCTCTGGGCTGTTGTGCTGCAATTAGCGTACATCCAGTCCATCCCGTTCTCAGCCACCAGGCGTATAAGGCTCTGGGTAAGTTCTTCCACTGTCTCGTTAAAGGCCTCGCTCGGACTGTGGCCGTGTTTTCTAAGTATGTTATACTGCGCCTCCATCACACCTGCAAGGCAGCCCATGAGTACGCCCCTCTCGCCGACGAGATCACTGTGGACCTCCTTTTCAAAAGTTGTCGGGAAAAGGTAGCCGGAACCTATGCCTATACCAACGGCAAGGGTCCTCTCCTCTGCCCTGCCGGTATAGTCCTGAAAAACAGCGTAACTGGAATTAATCCCGCTTCCATCCAGAAAATTGGCGCGAACGCTCGCCCCGGAGCCTTTGGGAGCAACCAGGATAACATCTACGTCTTCAGGCGGAATTATCTCGGTCTGGTCCTTATACACAATGGAGAATCCATGGGAAAAATAAAGTGCATCCCCCGGGTTCAGGCACTTCTTGATAGTCGGCCAGATTATCTTCTGAGCGGCATCCGAGACCAGCATCATGATAATAGTTCCACGCTGGGCAGCCTCTTCAATGTCAAACAGGGTTGAACCCGGCTCCCATCCATCATTTACGGCGCGGTCCCAATCGCCTTTAAACTCCTTTGACTGACCAACTATTACGCTGAAGCCGTTATCCCTCATGTTCTGTGACTGCCCCGGTCCCTGAACACCATAGCCTATGATTGCGATGGTTTCATTTTTCAGGATATCCTTTGCCTTTTCCATTGGGAACTCATCAGATATAATGACTTCTTCCATTGTACCACCAAAGTCTATCTTTGCCATAACATCTCCTCCTTAGCAGGTTTTACATGTTGTATAAAATTATTGATTCAGTAAATATTTTAATTTTGTCTAGCACATGCGATTCGCGATTTATGCTGCGGTTTCTGCAATTTATTATATGTGACAGGTGATAAATGAATCACCAGCATACCATATCCCACTTCTTACTCCGCACTCCGCGCACTAAACTTCGAACTTCCCTATCTTCCTCACTTCTTCTCACGGGCAAGAGCAATCGCCCCGGTCCTCGCAATCTCTTTTATGCCCATTGGCTTTAAAAGTTCCAGAAATGCTGCAATCTTGCCCTCATCACCGGTAACCTCTATGATATAGTATTCCGCGCCGACATCAACGATCCTGGAACGAAAGATATCTACCATCCGTAGTATCTCGGCACGATATTCCGCCTTGGCCCTTATCTTGATCAAGGCCATCTCGCGCTGAACAAACGGAGTGACGTTAAAGTCCGTCACCTTTATTACATCAACAAGTTTGTTGAGATGCTTCTTTATCTGCTCCAGGATATTCCTATCCCCGTTTGTTACAAGAGTGATACGGGAGACAAGGGGATCCGTTGTTTCAGCGACGCAAAGGCTTTCTATGTTGAATCCGCGGCCGCTGAAAAGACCGGCAATCCTGGAGAGCACGCCAGGCTTATTATCTACCTGTAATGAATATATGCGTTTTGTTATCTCTTCACTTTTCATCGCTGTTCCACCTCGCTTTGTCGATCCTTATTCTTGTTTAAGCAGCTTATTATACCAGTAGCATGTCCGTGATAGCAGCGCCTGCCGGCACCATGGGATAGACACCCTCCTCTCGCTCCACATGGAAATCCATTATTACCGGTTTCTTAATAGCCAGGGCCTTCTTTATTAAGGGTTTCACCTCTTCAGGCTTGGTTGCCCTGAGACCGACCGCTCCATATGCCTCGGCCAGCTTTACAAAATCAGGAGCGTGGTCCATCTCCGTGCATGCATAACACTTGTCATAAAACAGCTCCTGCCACTGGCGCACCATCCCAAGATAGCCGTTATTCAGTATCGCGATCTTCACAGGAATATTGAATTGAACAGCGGTAGCCATCTCCTGGATATTCATCTGTATGCTTCCATCACCTGCAATATCCACAACAGTCCTGTCAGGACACGCGACCTGCGCTCCTATGGCCGCCGGTAATCCGTACCCCATGCAGCCAAGTCCCCCTGAGGTAAGAAAAGAGTTCGGCTTATCAAAGTGATAATACTGGGCAGCCCACATCTGGTTTTGTCCAACCTCGGTCGTAATGATGGCCTCACCCTTGGTAACCTCATACAGTGTTTCTACAACAAATTGAGGTTTGATAGCTTTCTCCTGCTCATATGCAAGAGGTTTAGTTGACCTCCATTCAATGATCTGATCCAACCAAGGCTTACGGGCTTTATTAAGACCTTTCAGATCTTCACTGCCAAGCAGCTTGTTCAGTCTTTTGAGCGTTGTCTTGCAATCACCCACAATGGGGGTAGACACCCTGATATTCTTACTTATTGATGTGGGGTCAATGTCGATATGTACGATCTTCGCCTTTGAGGCAAAGGCATCGGTCCTACCGGTAACCCGATCATCAAAACGGACCCCAATGCCAATCATAAGGTCACATTCAGCGGATGACATATTCGCACGGTATGTGCCATGCATCCCTAACATACCCAGCCACAACGGATCGGACGCAGGAAAGGCGCCAAGACCCATAAGAGACGCAGCAACAGGAGCCTGTATCTTATTTGCAAACAGTTTTAGCTCTCTTGATGCCCCGGAAAGGATAACACCTCCACCAGCAAAGATCATGGGCCTCTCGGATTTCTTAATGAGCTTGATCACCTTTGGCAACTGCTTGGCGCTGGGCTCATAAGTCGGGTTGTAGGACTTGAGCTGCACATCCTTTATGGGCTTGTATTCCGCGCTAGATTGTATCAAATCCTTGGGAAGGTCCACCAGGACCGGGCCCGGTCGTCCTGAACGCGCAAGGTAGAATGCCTCTTTTATGATCCTCGCTAAATCCTTGATATCACTCACCAGATAGTTGTGCTTTGTGCAGGGCCGGGTGATCCCGACAATATCCACCTCCTGAAATGCATCATTTCCGATCAGGCTGGTGGGTACCTGCCCTGTGAAAACTACAAGGGGGATAGAGTCCATATAGGCCGAAGCAATACCGGTAACGGTGTTGGTTGCACCCGGTCCTGATGTGACAAGGCATACGCCCACCTTGCCTGAAGCCCGGGCATAGCCGTCTGCCGCATGCGCCGCTCCCTGTTCATGACGCACCAGGATATGCTTTATGTCTGTCTTGACCAGCTCATCATAAATATCAAGCACAGCACCACCAGGGAAACCAAAAATGGTGTCGACCCCTTCTTCCTTCAAAACCTTCATTAGTATTTTAGTTCCCTTGAGTTTAATGATGAACACCCCCTTTATCATTTGTCATTTATCATTTGTCATTTGTCATTGGTCATTGATCATTGGTCATTGATCATTTGTCATTGGTTTAACTTATCTACAACTTTAGGCACGTTAGCTCACTTCGGACTTCGAACTATTAATACTTTGTGTCCTGACATATTCCACAAGGCCGCCTGCCTGAATGATCTGCATCATAAAATCAGGGATCGGCTTCGCAGAAAACCGTTCCCCGCTACCCCTGTTTACTATCTCCCCCGTGGACAGATCAAGATAAATCTGATCATTCTCCTTAACGGGATCAACGGCTTCTCTACACTCCAGGATCGGTAAACCGATATTGAATGCGTTTCTATAAAAGATCCTGGCAAAGCTTTTTGCAACAATTGCGGCAATACCTGACTCCTTTATTGCCAATGGTGCATGCTCTCTGGAAGAGCCGCATCCGAAATTGTTTCCTCCAACGATAATGTCACCCTGACTCACGCCTTTACTGAAGTCAGGCCTCAGATCAGTAAAACAGTTTTTTACCAGTTCCCCTTTATCAGAGACATTGAGAAACCGTGCCGGTATTATCACGTCCGTATCAATATTGTCACCGAATTTCCAGACTTTTCCTTCAATATTCATCTGATTTCATCTCCTCTGTCCTACATCTCATCCGGCAACCCGATTCTTCCAAGCACCGCTGATGCAGCGGCAACAACTGGATTTACCAGATAGACCTCGCTTTCGGGATGTCCCATCCTTCCTATAAAATTTCTGTTGCTTGTTGAGACGCACTTCTCGCCCTCCGCAAGAATGCCCAGGTGTCCGCCCAGGCATGGCCCGCATGAGGGGGGACCTATTGTGGCTCCGGCCTCAAGAAACGTCTCAATAATGCCTTCCCGGATGGCCTTTTTGTATATATCAGGCGATCCGGGGATCACTATCAACCGGAGCCCCCTGGCAACTGCCCTTCCCTTCAAGACCTCTGCTGCCTGTTGCAGATCTTCCATCCTGCCGTTTGTGCACGAGCCTATGAAGACCTGGTCGGGCCTGATATCCGTTGCCTCGGATACGGGCCGAACATTGTCCGGTGAATGGGGAAACGCCACCTGCGGCTGTATCTGACCAACATCGATGGTTATCTCCCTTTCATAATCTGCATCCGGATCACTCTTCCAGTATTGGGGCTGCCTTGATGACCTTTCCGTCACATATGCCTTGGTAATCTCGTCCGCCTCAAAGATACCGTTCTTGGCCCCTCCCTCAACAGCCATATTTGCCATGGTAAATCGGGAGTCCATTGAGAGTTTCTGAATTACAGGCCCGGTGAACTCGATGGAACGGTAGTTTGCGCCTTCTACTCCGAGTTCACCCAGAAGATAGAGGATTAAATCCTTTCCACCTACCCATGGTAACAATTCACTCTCGAACCAAACCTTTATTGTTGGCGGCACCTTGAGCCATATCTTGCCCGTTGCCATGATCACGCCCAGGTCGGTGCTCCCCACACCCGAAGCAAATGCCCCTAGTGCGCCGTATGTGCAGGTATGGCTGTCAGCGCCAATAACCAGATCACCCGGGATTACAAGGCCTTTTTCAGGGAGTATTACATGTTCGATCCCCATCTCCCCGACCTCGAAATAATTTTTCACATCATATTTTCGGGCAAACTCTCTCATTAGCTTGGCCTGCTCAGCAGAAGGAATATCCTTATTGGGGACAAAGTGATCCGGAACAAGTGCAACCTTCTCTCGATCAAAGAGCTGCTCTCTCCCTATCTCATCAAAGACCTGGATAGCCAGAGGAGCTGTGATATCATTGGCCAAGGCCATGTCAACCTGAGCCTGCAAAAAGTCACCCGGTCTTACATTATCCATTTCCGCATGTGCGGCCAATATCTTTTCCGTAATAGTCATTCCCATTGATCTTATCCTTCTATTAATTACAATCTTCTCTCATCTGCTGTAAGAGATGGATTCTGCTTCAAATATTCCAGTCGATTGAGCCCGTTAATATAGGCCTTGGCGCTTGCCGTGATGATATCAGGGTCTGTCCCCCTGCCAAGGGTAACCAGACCATTCTCCTGAAGACGTACCGTAACCTCGCCCTGGGCATCCATGCCTCCGGTTATGGAGGTGACGGCAAATCGGAGCAGCTTGGAACGTGTCCCGGTTATTCTGGCAATGGTATTATACGTTGCATCAACCGGTCCTATCCCGAAGCCGGAAAGCTGCATCTCACGACCTTCGACCATGAGTGTTACCATTGCAGTGGGAATAGTTACAGTACCACTCACCACATTAAGGTATAGAAGCTTATATACATCCGGTATACGCAGGATCTCTTCCGCAATCAGGGCCTCAATATCCTCATCCACCAGTTCCTTGCGCTTGTCTGCCAGTATCTTGAACTTCTTAAAAAGCTGATCCAACTCCTCTTTGTTCAGGTCATACCCCAAATCTTTGAGTCGCTCACGAAAGGCGTGCCTGCCGGAATGTTTTCCCATGACAAGCTTATTGGACGCAAGACCGATCGTTTCAGGTTCCATTATCTCATAGGTCATCTTGTTTTTGAGGACCCCATCCTGGTGAATTCCGGCCTCATGGGCAAAGGCATTTGCACCGACTACCGCTTTGTTGGGCTGTACAACGATTCCAGTAATCATGGAGACCAGCCTGCTAGTCGGGTATATCTCCTCTGTATTTATTGCAGTAGAGAGATCAAGGATGCTCCCGCGGGTATGAAGGCTCATCACCATCTCTTCCAGTGATGTATTTCCTGCCCTCTCTCCAATACCGTTAATGGTTACTTCAACCTGACGAGCGCCTGCCCTTACACCGGCCAGGCTGTTTGCCGTGGCCAGGCCCAGGTCATTATGACAGTGAACGCTAATTACTGCCTTATGGATATTTGGGGTATGATCCCTGATGTAGGCAATCAAGTCCCCGAACTCATCCGGGAGTGCGTAGCCAACGGTATCCGGGATATTAACGGTTATTGCGCCTGAATCAATGGCAGCCTCAATTACTTTGCATAAGAAGTCCCTGTCACTGCGTGAAGCGTCTTCAGCCGAAAATTCCACGTTCTCCGTAAGTCCTTTGGCATACTTGACCGATTCAACCGCAGTCTGGATCACCTCGTCGCGGGTCATCTTAAGCTTATGTTTCAGATGTATATCTGAAGTTGCGATAAAGGTATGAATCCTTGGCTTTGCTGCATCCTTGATAGCGCCCCAGGCGCTGTCTATATCCTCTTTGGAGGTCCTGGCAAGGCCTGCCACCTGAATCTTCTTGATCTTCTTGCTTATGGCCTGAACAGCCGTAAAATCACCGGGCGATGCAGCGGGAAAACCCGCTTCAATAACATCCGCACCGAGCTTCTCCAATTGAGTTGCGAGGCGAAGTTTTTCAGCCGCGTTCATGCTGGCGCCCGGGGACTGTTCTCCATCACGCAGGGTAGTATCGAAAATTATTACACGATCCATAATGGGTATTCCTCCTTAAATATTAGTTAATAAGAAATCTGATAATAAATACCTTAACAAGAAGCCATTCCCATAAGGACTCTCCGCAGACCCCATGATTCATGGGGACCTGCGGCACATCTCTCTTTACCGTCATATGTTGTATTCATAGTATCACTCCATGCTATTTAATAAAAAATCCGTTATCAGGCCCGGCCTGATAACGGATTTGTATGAATTCTTTTTATTATACTACTCCATCATCAGGCCTGGTGGTTTGCCTTTTACCACCAAAAGGCTAAGTAAGAGGAGTAGCTCTACCCTGCTATTACTGGTAATGCTATAAATATTTTGGTGAATTCGTATCATCTTTTCTTAAACCCTTACTTTATCTTAAAATAAATGTGCCAAATAGCATGACAAAAAATTCATATAATGTCAATGCTTTTTTCTCCTTTATTCTGAATAAATTAAAAACAAAGTGCCGGCTATGATAGCCGGCCCTTATAAATCCACCCTATCTCACTCGCTTAACCATGCCCCGGCAGGTTCCCATTGCCCGCGGCGGCCTCCATTGAAACCCGGATTGTGGAACGATTTATGCAGGACATAAAGCTCGGACCTTGACCAAAGGGGAATCACCACGGCCTCATCAGACATAATCCTGATCGCTTTTTGAACAAGACTCTTTTGCTCTTTAAGATCAGGCACTGTCTCAGCTTTTCTAAGGGTTTCCTGCAATGCTGTTGGTCTGTACAGATTGGGAAAACGCGCAGCGCCTTTTATATACAGGCTGTTCAGTTCCTGGGTAAGGTTAACGGGCGACATCTGGCCGAACAAACAAAGTCCGTCCTTCCAGCCCTTAATCATTGTATAAAAAAACTTTCCTGAATCATACATCTCAATTTTGACATCAATGCCCACTTTCAAGAGATCCCGCTGTATTGTGGCCAAGGCATCCCTTGGATCAGAAACGCTCGCAATAAGTTTGGTCTTAAAACCGTTGGGGTATCCCGCCTCTTTAAGCAGTTGCCTTGCCCTCTCCGGATTATAGGGACGGCCTATTAAGTCAGGGTTATAACCGTTGGCTTTTTTGGAAGCATACTGGTTAACCGGTTCCCACCATCCATGTCCGAGACGTGTTAGCTCCTTCCTGTTAATGGCATACTCTACGGCCTCTCTTACCTTTTTATTAGCAAAGATGGATTCAGGGTGGCCGGAATCTCCTGCTATTGCCCTCATACTCACCGGTTGACCTATAATTATAAATCCTTCTTTTTCAAGTTCGACCGCTTTGTCAACAACTGCATCCCACAGTGCATGTGCCTCACCCCCCCTGAGAGACATAATCTGGGTTAATTTGTTGGCGATGTAATGGGCCTCAATACCATCGAGATAGGGCTTCCCCTTTTGCCAGTATTGATCAAACTTCTCAAATTTCATCATAACATCGCGCTCAAAACTCACAAACTTGAAGGGACCTGTCCCTACAGGATTCTTTTTGGCCCATTTTTTACCTTTTTTAGTCTGGGCCTTTTCAATCACTTTCGGCGAAATCATAAGGCCGTTAAAATTCGCAAAGCTCTCTAAAAGAACGTTTTTATATACTGAAAGATTTATTCGCACTGTATATTCGTCAATGACATCTATTGATGCTATCGATGCTAGTTCCCAGCCGTTAACGCCGTCCTTTCGCTCCCAGAGATTCATCTTGACCGCTTCTGCATTAAGGTCAGAACCATCGTGGAACTTAACACCCTTGCGAATATTAAGAGTGAGACTCTTCAGGTCAGAGCTATACTCCCAGGATGTTAGAAGATACGGAAATGGGTCCCCCTTTTCATCGAGTTTTGTAAGCGGCTCCAGGCATGGATAGAGGTCAATCATCTCCATGCCTGAAGAACTCGAAGGCCAGCCTGGTGCCCTTGGACCGCCCAAATCAATGATTTTCAATATGCCGCCATACCGGGGTTCTTCAGCCTGCGCCTGCCCGACAAAACCCGCCATAAAAATAACTGCGACTGTCAACACCAGCAAGTAAATACCAAGTCGTTTTATTAAGCGTACACTTCTCATTGTCAATCCCTCCTTTATAAGTTTGTTAATTAATGTCCATCCATAAACTAAAAATGGTCATTATTTAGATCCCAATTCAGAAATGAGCAATTTTTTACAAGGTCAAGAGAATCAAGGGGTTGGGCGGAGACGTGCATGTGGTACGTCGCACAACCAGCCCCGCAGATTGACGCTGAGATTGTAAACCCGGGAACCCATCTCGAAGAGATGGGACTGAGCTCGGCTAAGAAAAAGGGCCATTTCTGAATGGAAACTAATTAACTAAGGCAATTAAAACTCCCACTCAATCTTATAATAGGTTTGGCTTTTACGAAAAAAATACTCCCAACAGAAAAACAAGGTCCTGTCAGGAATAAAGTTTACACATTTTGAAGTGTTTTCCCATAAGATATCCTCCCTTAAGGAGGTTAATGGTTGTAAAGTAAGTTATTTTGTAACTCAAAATTGGTTCGATTTTTTCGAATAATCTTCAAAGTCAATGAATTTTTGTCTTCAATGATATCATACAATTAAATATTTTTCACTGGGAAAGAAAAATATTTTTTGCTTCTATTTGGCAACCCGGCCTTATGGGGACCTTAATTCCACCTCATTTATCTTTCCACCATTGTTCTCTACTGGCGGAAAACATACAGCCACAACATCATAAGCTGTATTTTACATTGACACACAATGGCAATTTCCATATAAGTTGGTCCCGAAAAAGGGACTTCTTAGCAACCAAACTAATCGATAAAGGATCCTTATGTCAGATACTCAAGTTAATACCTCTAAATATCGATGGATTATCGTCTTTGCGGCTTTTATCATTATGATGATTATTAGTGTATACCAGTATTCATGGTTTTTATTTGCATATGCCATTAAAGAAAATTTCAAATGGGATTTGGCCACAATTGGTTTAACATTTACCATTTTCACCTACACCGCAACATTCATTCAGCCTCTGTCGGGCTTTATATCCGAGTCTAAGGGACCCAGAAAAGTGGCAATCCTGGCTTCCTCACTTGTTGGCATTGGCTTTATCCTTTCTTCCTATGCCTCTTCTCCTTTAATACTGTATTTATTTTACGGTTTAGGCGGTCTTGGTGTGGGAGTGCTTTATGGAATATCCACGGCATGCGCTATAAAATGGTTTCCTGATAAAAGAGGTTTCGCAACGGGTTTTGTAGTGTTCGGTTTTGGCGCGGGAACCGCGGTTTTTAATTTTATTGTTCAAGGATTATTGGAAGCCAAGGGCGTTAGTACAACATTCATGTACATCGGCATCTTCATGATAATTATATTAATACCCCTATCTCTGTTTTTCAAATATCCGCAGGAAAGCGCATTACGCAATATTGATACCCCTATGAAAGCCGAAGAAGAATCGCAAGATTATCATCCATTTGAAATGCTGAAGAGTTATCAATGGTTCTTGATATATTTTTCATTTATTGCGACTGTATCTATTGTTTTGATGTTTGGTGCTCAAATGAAAATCATTGCTAAAGAATTTAATGTCCCTGCCGCCTATTTCAGTCTGACGCTTTTTCTTTTTCCCATAGGGAACGGATTAAGTAGGGTGCTGGCAGGAACCGTTTCCGACCGGATCGGAAGAGAAAAAACAATGGTGACTTTCTATACACTATTAAGTATAGCCATATTTTGTTTTGTATTATTTGGCCATCGGCCTATACTTTTTATAGTTATAGTTTTTATTGCTGCATTGCTAGGCGGGGCACCTTTTGTATTATATCCAGTCACCATAGGAGATTATTACGGCGCAAGGTATGCAGCAACTAATTATGGCATCACCTATACGGCTAAGGCATGGGCCGGGTTAATTTCAGGATGGTTGAGCGGTTACCTCTTTATAAAATTCGGATCTTACAAGATCCAATTGATTGTTGTGGCTATATGCAGCTTATTGGCAGCGGTCCTTTCAATCCCCGTTATAATGAAAAGTCCCAGAAAAAAGATAGTGGTAGATCATTAATGTAAATATCCTTTTTATAAACAGCTTTGAATCCGGTTTAGTTTAGAAAATTCTAATACATTTAATTTGTTCATTTGAATTGTATTTTGTTTTTCGGATTTGACAAAAGCGCGTGAAAAGGGTTTAAATACCAAGCATGAGTGCCATGTACTCATAAACATGCCCTCTTAGGAGTCCATGAAATGGAAACAGACAGTCGCGTTAATTTTCAGGTAAACGCTTCACATATTGTTGCAACCGGCATTTCAGACGTTGGACGTGTAAGGTCTGAGAACGAAGACTCCATATGGCTCGACAAGTCGGGGCTTGTCCTGCTGCTTGCCGATGGAATGGGAGGACATGAACGAGGCGCTGAAGCAAGCCAGACCGTTATAAAAGTCTTTCAGGAACATTTGAAACCTGAGGTGATAAAAGAGGAGATGCAAGATGTTACCGCCTTGATAGGTGTGCCGCCTGAAATCGGGAGTCTCTACACGATAATATTCAGGGCTGTGGGGCAGACAGCTAACTTCTTGTGCGAGCGCAACCAGGAACTTAAGCTTGAGCGATATATGGGGACAACTATTGTAGGGCTGGTCCTGGTTCAGGATGATCATGTGTTGTGGTTCCATATTGGCGATAGCCGTTTGTACCGCTGGAGGGATTCTACTTTAAAATGCATTACAACAGATCATTCTCTTCATGCGGAATGGGAAAAAGCCGGGCGCACTGGTAATGAACCACCAAAGAACATTATTACGAGAGTTATTGGTATTAATCCGATAGTGGAGGCGGATATTGAATGGGATAAACGGCAAAAAGATGACATATTTATCCTTTGCAGTGATGGCCTCACTGATATGATCACGGAGGAACAGGTCGAAGATATATTAAAAGCCGGCAATGATGTAGATGATATTGCAAACCTTTTGGTAGACGCCGCATTAGCTGTCGGCGGCAAAGACAATACCAGTGTCATAGTCTGCAAAGTTTGACGACCAACAACACATCATTGACCCACATAGAGTGCCTTTCCTTTAAAATCTAATCAGGTTCTACGCAATTAAAATTACTAGCATCATCAATACTTCCCTTACCTTCGTATCCGGCAACTTTCGGATACGGGCATAGAGGCCGAGTTCTGACAACCTTGCTTTTCACAATGCGCGAGCCGATAATTTCCTCTGGCGCGATGCCTTTCTCCACCCAATTAACTAAAGGAGTAAACCAATCCACATTTCCACAACCAACTCCTGGGCTACCATGGAACGCTCCGGGAACCATATACAGCCTATAAAAATCCATTGTTTCTTTACCCATTAATTCAAGAACTTCCTCATAATAATTGATCGATAAAAGAGGAGGGACACCCGTATCTGCCCAATGATGATAATGGATCATCTTACCACCTGCAGCCTTAAAGGCAGATAAATCGGGGTCGGTGGCGTTGAGAATCGACGCAATATATTTCATTTTAGGTGGATCAATATCAAAATCAAAGGATTTCCAGTCAAAGTCAGGATTGTCCTCTTCAAAAGCCATATATTTTAAAAAATCCTGTGCAAACCCAAGATACCGGCTGGGGGAAGTAGAAGGAACAATCCATCCGTACCAACCACTACTCTCTTCACCGACCCCCATCCACATTGGTTGCTGCCCCTCGATCTCAGCGCCTACGGATTGCCCCGGGAAAAGCAATTCCCCCTTGGAGTTCCTTAAATCACTGTAAATCTTTTTCAACGCTTCCAATTGGGCGGAGGTAAAGCAATCCGGGCCATCCACATCTCCAGGGCACTTTGGGAGATCTTTCTCCGGATCAAAGTCGCATTTACGAGGATCATCAATAAGGCCATCCTCCAGGCCATCGATACCATCACATTTTTCATAGACCGCCTTTGCCAGCAAAGGGAGCTTCTCACGGGGTATGAAACCATCGCCTGATAAAGCCATGGCCTTCCATATTCCCCACATCTGAATACCTGTCAGGTGCAGCACAGGCGCCCCGCAGACAATTCCATCGAAATCCTTTGGATATCGCTGCGCTTCCATTAAAGCCTGGCGCCCGCCGGACGATGCGCCGACAAAATAGGAAAAAGCAGGCGGCTTGCCATAGTAGGCTTCAATGATCTCTTTGGCTGTCACAGCAGTTTCATGAACTGCCCTAAAACCAAAATCGATCTTTTTTTGCCGATTATTACATGCAAGGCTTCTATAACTCTTTATCCCTCCGTCAGAGGCTGCTGTCGCGTAACCCTTTTCCAATACCGATGCCATTCCCCTATGATTCACACTACCCCGGGGACCAGTATCATCTACCATGTAAAACCTTCTGTTCCACTTGCTGGGCATTTTTACAGTAAAACTGATATCCGGTAACATCATTCCTCTAATATCACAGTGCCCGGGAACAGTTTTGCTAGCCGCAACCATTTCCGCTGAAATTATAGTTACACCATATCTATTAAAATCGGATACTAACTCTTTACAGGACATATTGGGCATTTTTTCACCTTCATTTTGAAAGAGATTTTTCAGTCTGCACCTGGCCGGCGCGAGTAATAAAACACCAACTCCTTACATTAGAATTTTCGTTTTTATCCAGTCATGTCCGGTTAGGATTTTGCAGTGCCGGCATATGGAAGTTAATGGCCTGTGGGGGTCTCTTTTCATGGTCGAACTGCATTATGTGCAATGCATCCGCATGAAGCCGGAGGAGGCGGACGGGGGGCTTCCTCGGATATTATCCGATCTGAACGAGTCTGAATAACGGAGAAGCATTCCGTCCGCCTGGCAGGCGCCTTTTATAATAGTTTTACTTCTAACACGTTCGCCATTGAAAAGAGACCCCCACCGGCCATCTTTAGAATATAAATGTCATTAATGAAAAATCCTAACCGGACATTACTGGGTTTTATTGATTGCTGCCTATTAAAAGTTGCTACTCCTTTCTAAAAATATTACTCGCTTTTTTTAGATTTCACTTAAAACTATATAATGCGATCAGAACCTTATCAAATTTCGCGCGCTTTGGTCAATTAAGGAGAATTGAAATTGTGATTGAATGAGAACAGCTTGCAAGAGGGATAAATTACCAATTCACTTTTTTGGTGTGAGGGAAAAGTGAGGGGAAAGCATTGTAAAAATGGAAAAGGAGTTGCAGGTCATTGCAACTCCTTTTTTGATTGCTCAAGACGGTAAATCTTGAAACGCAATATATAAAAGGCTTTTGGTAAATCATTAGCCCTTTGTTTACTGGCGGGGACGACGAGACTCGAGCTCGCGACCTCCGGCGTGACAGGCTGCTGTTCCAATATTAGGGGGTTTGTAATATGCTGGAATATAAGGAAATCAGGGACTTACAAAAATGGCTCCGTGTATATTTTGTGTAATTTTGCATATATTGCATATATTTTTAAAAAATGTTCCACATAACACTACACGGGGCAGTATGCAGGGTCAGGTATTGGCTTGATATATTTTCATTATTAAGCCAGCCAATGATTTCAAAAAGTTACATAGGGGTGCGCACGATTA
Organism: Deltaproteobacteria bacterium; assembly: GCA_019313825.1. Lineage (GTDB taxonomy): Bacteria > Desulfobacterota > DSM-4660 > Desulfatiglandales > HGW-15 > JAFDAM01. Next base: position 341 of record JAFDAM010000011.1, on the reverse strand, counting down.
CGCACTATATTTTAATCCCAACAGGGATCGAACCCGTTAGGCACTTTATAATATCAGATAGTTACAAAGCATTGGTGCTGATTTGGTGCTGATTTTGCAAATATTTTAGTACACGGATTAGTACACGGTTTGTTTTGGAGTAAACGGCGGGATTGGAGGTAAATGAGATGGCAGCGATTGAAGAAAGGCTGGAAGGCACGATAAGATCGAGGAATATTATGGTAGAGATAGCTATCCCGCTTCCTGGTATATTGGCAAAACTAGGCTGGTCGCGAAGAAAGTTTTTTTATAAGAGACCAGAACTGGAAGATTCTGGAGTGATATTTTATCGGCGTGAAGGG
>JAFDAM010000140.1 GCA_019313825.1 Deltaproteobacteria bacterium | reverse complement strand
CTGGATCAATGACGGTAAGGAATCGAAACCTGGTGAAACCCGGCGCCGGATATTTACGGTGACCTGCAAAGATGGCTCGCAAAAAGAGATCCAGTTCATACCGGTGATGTTAGAGAGTGGGGACCAATTTGTCATCTATGAGGATATTACTAAAGAAAAGAAATTGGAAGCCCAGCTTCGCCAGTCCCAGAAAATGGAGGCCATAGGCAGATTAGCCGGAGGTGTGGCTCATGATTTCAACAACGTGCTTTCAACAACGTGCTCATGGGCATTATGGGCCATGCCGATCTTGCATTAATGAGACTTGCCGAGGATGATCCCCTCAGGAGAAGGTTGGAACAGATTAATGAGGGGGGAGAACGTGCCGCCTCTTTAACGAGACAGCTCCTGGCCTTCAGCCGCAAGCAGATCCTCCAGCCTGTGGTTCTGGATCTCAACACACTGATTACCGGCTTTATGAAGATGCTTGAACGCCTGATCGGTGAGGACGTGGAGTTAGAAACCGGCCTGGCCTCGGGACTGAGGCGGGTGGAGGCTGATCCGGGCCAGATGGAGCAAATAATAATGAACCTTGCGATCAATGCCAGAGACGCCATGCCGGGCGGGGGGAAAGTGACTATCGAAACTGTCAACGTGGATCTGGATAAGGACTATACCAGGGAACACGATGTGAGTATGCAACCTGGCCCCTATGTGATGCTTGGGGTAAGTGATACGGGCATGGGTATGGACGATCAGACAAAGTCCCAGATATTCGAGCCTTTCTTCACCACCAAAGAGGTAGGAAAGGGGACCGGGCTGGGTTTGTCCACTGTTTACGGGATTGTGAAACAGAGCCACAACTTTTAAGATCTATCTGCCGGCGGTGGAGGGCGAAGCTGTATCAAGAGAGAAGGAGGAAATTTCTACTGAGAGACTTACCGGTTCCGAGACTATTCTGATTGTGGAAGACGATGATGCGCTTCGAAAACTGGCTTGCGAGATCCTTGAGGCTCAGGGATACACTATTTTAGATGCGCAAAACGGTATAGTGGCCTTAAAGGTCTCTAATGAATACGGGGATCAGATACACCTCATGATAACCGATGTGGTCATGCCGAAGATGGGCGGCCGGGAACTTGAAGAACACCTGTGTCCCCTGCGACCTGACATGAAGGTGATCTATATGTCGGGGCATACGGATAACACCATCCTGCGCCATGGGGTATTGAGCCCGGAAATAGAGTTTCTGCAGAAACCTATTTCATCAGCGAGCCTTAAGCGAAAGGTACGCGAAGTGCTGGACCAATAGATTGTTGATTGTTGCTCCAGAGAAATAGAAAAGACAGGTTTTGACGGCAGGAAAATGCGAGATATTGTTTACAGGCTGAAGAAGCGTGGTAAGATAAAGGTTGAGGACAAGGGCGTTCACCTGAAGGCCTGATCTATAAATCATAAAACTTAGGCCCCGGATAATGACAGAAAACTACGAACACAATTGTTCAATGAAAATTGGGTTAAAATATGGAATATCCTATGAAGAAAATATTAGTAGTTGATAATGATAAATTCATGCTGGAGTTTATGAATGATATTCTGTCCGAGAGGGGGCATAAAGTCGTAACAGCGGAAGGTGGTCTTCCTGCGGTGGACATTTTGAAGACATATACTCCGGATATTATTTTTGTTGACTTGGTGATGCCCAATATCGAAGGAAAACAACTATGTAAGATCATTCGAAGTATGCCGGAACTAAAAGATGTCGCCATAGTTATTCTTTCCGCCATTGCTGCGGAAGAAGATATAAAAATCAAGGAATTAAAGGCTGACGCATGTATCGCTAAAGGCCCGGTTAATAAAATGGCCAAACACATTTTGAAAATTGTCGATGAATTTGGTCGTACGTCCTTACGCGGGGACCCAGGAGAAACGATAGGCGTCCCAGATATTTATTCAAGGAATATTACGAAGGAGCTACTCTCGATCAAGAATCACTTTCAAATCATATTAGGGAAGATGTCTGAAGGAGTTTTAGAAGTTACTTCCGGGGGAAGAATTGTTTATGCCAACTCGATTGCCCTTTCCATAATTGAAATACCTGAGGAGAAGTTATTGGGTTCCCATTTCATTGATTTATTTGCTGCTGATGACCGCCACCGGGTAGCGGAACTTATGAAACCCTCGGGTGGTAAGCCAGAAATGATAACTGAAGAGTTCCCTCTCCGCTTGAATGGGCATCAAATTACGCTGCAATTCGTACCGATCAACGAATATGCGGCGACTTCTCTTGTTATTCTAAATGACATTACCGAGCGCCTACAGGCAGAGGAAGAAAAAAAGAAACTCGAAGCTCAGCTCCATCAAGCCAATAAGATGGAGGCTATTGCTACTTTGGCTGGCGGTGTTGCCCATGAATTCAACAATGCCCTGATGGGGATTATGGGGAACATTGAGCTCCTTAAAATGGACTTGCCTGAAGATGAAAGACGAGACAGGTATTTTGGGGCAATGAAGGATTCCAGCCATCGCATGTCCCGATTGACCGACCAATTATTAGCCTATGCACAAGGAGGAAAATATCAACCAAAGAATCTGAAGTTGGATGCTTTTGTGATACAAACATTGCAAATCCTGCAACATGACCTCAGCCCTGAAGTCAGAGTGGAAACACATTTCTCAAAAGTGTCGTATATTAAGGCCGACAATGCCCAGATGCAGATGGTTCTGTCTGCCATATTGGCCAATTCAAATGAGGCCATAGAAGATGAGGGCCTTATCAAAATAACTGCCGGAAACGAAGATGTTGACGAGGATTTCGCAAAACAGCATCCAGGTCTTAAACCTGGTCCCTATGTTTGTCTCGCCATTGAGGATGACGGTAAGGGCATGGATGAGGAAACAGGAAGCAGAATATTTGAACCCTTTTTCACCACCAAGTTTCAGGGCCGTGGCATGGGTATGGCCGCTGTGTATGGAATTGTCAAGAATCATGATGGCTGGATCTCTGTGGAC
>JAFDAM010000139.1 GCA_019313825.1 Deltaproteobacteria bacterium | reverse complement strand
TACGTGATGAGTCGGATGGTGGACTTAGTCCTAATTATAGAGAAATGCTTATGAACCTAATTAGGTCTTCAGGTGTTGACCAGTTGTTCATTGTAACTCACGCTGAAGAAGTTTGGCGTGCCGCCGATTATGTTTTGAGTTTCGAAAAAAACAAGATAGAGTGGCAATAGGACGCGAATATAAGGAAAATAGTCATTGAAAGATACCCTTCAAGATGCGGGATTTGATGGTGAGTTTCAACGAAAACTTATTCGGGTTCTGGCTGGGTCTACAGTGGAGTTTAGAAGGTTTGCTGAATTAATAGAACCTTGGATGTTTGAAGTTAAGGTAGTAGCAGATGTATATGAAGCTTTGCGTAATTATTATACAAAATACGGTTGTATACCCGATACAACAGATCAGCGTGTACTCTTTGTTGAGGAATTTGGACCAGAAAAGGGTAAGGAAATGTGTGATTTGTTAGTAGTAGACGTAAATGAAAGTGGTGCGTTCGTATTAGGTAAGACCCGTGAATTTATGGCCGAGCGTATCTTTTTGGAACATGCCAATACGTCTTTAGCCCTTATTAAGAAGAAAAATATTATGGGTGCATATTCGGAGATGGAAGCGGGTATGCGAAAAAGGAGTATGTTAGATGGTGAAGATCGCGGTGTTGTGTATGATCCAGATGTCTATTATTTTCATAGTGACCGGGGTGACATACCCACAGGTATAACCGAGTTGGATTCTTTACTTAAGGGGGGTATGAAGAAGACGGAGTTGCTGTTGTTGATTGCACTGACTGGTGGGGGTAAAACAACAGGTTTGATTCATTTTGGTAAAACTGGTATGATTGTGGGACACCGCGTTATGCATTACACTTATGAACACGAGGAGAACTACACACTTGCGAAATATGATTTATCTATATTTGGGTTTCCTGAGGGTATGGATATTGCTTCTAAGTTTGCGTGGAAGCAAAGGGGTCGGGCTGTATTGAAGAAGGATCGGTTAATGGTCAAGCGATGCTTACCTGGTATCTGGGGTTATAAGCATCTACGGGGGCACTTACAACAACAACTTGAGATGGGTTGGTAACCAGATATCGTAGTCATAGACCATGTGGATGAGGTCGCACCACATAATGCGAATTCAGAAAGGCATTTGCAGTTAGGTGCTGTTGTAGAGAGTTTGAAGGCCTTAGCGATGGAGTTTGATGTTGTAGTTTATACAGCTTCACAAGCAAAGAAAGAGACTATTGGGAAGACCATTATTGGTATGGATGGTGCGGCGGAAGCATTCAAGAAGTTGTGGCCAGTAGATGTCTGCCTGACTTGGACGAAGATAGAGACTGTTGGTAACCAAATACGCAATAGGTTTCACATACCCAAGGTCAGACGTGCGAAAAAAGGTTTAGTGTTTGAGCGGTTGGGAGATTACTCAAAAGCTCGATTTGTAATTAATGGGTAAAATATGAATCGTATGCGACATTTTAGTTTGAACTATATACGGAACTTCAAGAAACATGACAGGTGTGAAGTATCTTTTGACTGTCCTATGTGTGGTGACGATACTGGTGGACACTTATATTATAATACACGACATGGTGTGGGTCACTGTAAACGGTGTGGTGAGACTGTGACTAAGTTGGACATACTGAGACTACGCAACGCAAAAGCCATTACACACCTGGATGAAACCTACGTGAGAGAAATCGAACACGTTGAAGAAACCTTGGTTAAGATTGATGCACCACCTCATCTTTTGGATGTTGTACAGTCGGAAGTGGCGGTAGACTATTTGACCCGCATTCGTGGGTTGGATGTAAAAGAGATTATGACCTGGGGTATTAAGTTTTGTCCCGTGGGTGAGTACAAGTATCGCTTAGTTGCGTTAATATATGAGAATTGGGAATGTGTTGGGTTTCAGACTATTGGCATATACGAAGGACAGCGTAAGTATTTGGCACCTAGTTCTTTTAACTTGAAACAGTATCTGTATGGTGTGGACTTTGTTACTAATTTGGTAGTTGTGGTTGAGGGTATATTTGATGCTTTAGCTTACGGTAGGGGTGCGGTTGCCTTGTTTAGTAAGATACCCACAGACTTACAAGTAGAGAAGTTGGTTGCCATAGGTAAACCCATAGTGGTAATGCTAGATGGTGATGCTATACACGATGCGGAAAAAC
>JAFDAM010000138.1:3712-5265 GCA_019313825.1 Deltaproteobacteria bacterium | reverse complement strand
CATGAAAGCGTCTAAAACCTCAGCCACTTCTTGTATCTTTTCCTCTGGCATGTTTACGAGGTCGCTATTCCAGTATTTTGCCAGTACTGCGGTGAGCTTGTCCATGAGTTCCTCCTTTCTCCTCCTCCAACTTCCCGCCTGGTCCCCGGCTTTGCCATGAGAGCGCATTTAGGATTTTGGTGAAGGGTTGGTTTAGTTCCCCGCTCCGCCGATCTGCTGACCCTTCGCTTTTTGTGTCGGGTTCGGAGTGTCGAACGGGGCAGGGGTTTAAAGTTGCCCACATCATACGCCAAAACGTCTTGCTTTGTCAAAACCCATATTAGTGCATATTGGCCGATAATACTACCTTTAGGGGGGGGGTATCTGGCCATTTTTAACTAAGTTCATTGATTTTCGCTGATTTACGACGATTTTGGGATTTGACAAGACATGACAGAATGCCATATAATCACGATCATGGAAAAAGAACTGTTAAAACTAAAGAAAAAGTGGAAGACGTGGGATCGGGTTTCGTTCGAGATGGGGATCAGTCTTCGAACGATGGGCCGATACGTGACCGGCTCGTATAAGATCCCCAGGGCCATGCAGAAATTAATCGTTCGTATGGTCGCCGAAATCAAATAATCTTCTCCTCCTAATTGAGCAGCCAAGGTACTCCCCGGCGCCGCTTTATGCAAAATTGGGGAGACCTTTTTTAATGATTAAGCTATCCCATAAGCCACTGATTAGAGCGTACCTGATGGACTGTATGGGCTTGATGGTTGATGCACCGGATGACCATTATGATTTGGATATTTGCGAAATTGACGAGGAATACTTCAAAGCGGCATGTGAGAGATTTGAACGTGAAACCAGACAACAAAAGCTATTTTAAGGAAATCGATGTATCAAGGCTACATTAAAACTTGGCGTAAAGTCTTAGCCTCGGATATGTATAGGGCCTTAACCGCTTCTCAGCGCGATGTATTCTGGTCGTGCCTTCTTTTAGCGAATCATCATGTCAAGGAATGGGAATGGCAAAGCGAACTCTTTAAGTGCGTACCAGGTCAATTTATAACCTCTTTAGCCAACCTGAAGGCTCTATGTGCGCCAGATACCTCAATTCAGAATATAAGGACTTCTTTAGTGAAATTAGAAAAGTGGCAATTTCTAACAAACAAATCAACAAAGACAGGTAGGCTAATAACTATAATAAATTGGGGGCATTACCAGGGTGACGAAAATAAACTAACAAAGCAATCAACAAAGAATCAACAAAGCTCTAACAAAGCTCTAACAACTAACAAGAATGATAAGAATGTAAAGAAGGAAAAGAATAAAGAAAAGAAAGAAAGAAAGAAAGAAAGATTTACTCCGCCAAAAGTTGAAGATGTCGTGTTATATTTTATCTCCAAAGGATACACTGAAAAAACAGCGCGTAAGGCTTTTGATTACTATAACGAGGCCGACTGGCATGATTCAAAAGGCAATAAGGTTAAAAACTGGAAACAGAAGATGATCGCTAATTGGTTTAAGGACGACAATAAACCCGAACTTAAAGCAAGGAACTTTCA
>JAFDAM010000138.1:0-3699 GCA_019313825.1 Deltaproteobacteria bacterium | reverse complement strand
AACTTTCAACAGGAGTATAATATACAATCAGGAAAAGCATTTCTTGAAAGGAGGGGCCATGAACTTTAAAGACGAACCGAGATTTACACAAATCATATTAGGGATGGCGGATAATTCTAGAGATGAGATATCTGAAGAAGGGATAGCAATGAGATTCGATATGTTGAAAGATTTTTCCATAGAGGATATCGAGAAAGCAGCTAAGAAGATACTCATGTCCAGGAAATTCAAAGGCATGCCTCCGATAGCTGAGTTTTACGATGCGCTTCATGGGTGTGACAAGATGCAAGCCATAGACGCCTGGGGAACGGTTATGAAACACCTCCAGAGCGGGGCGGAGCCTTTAGACCCAAAGATAAGCGAAGGAATTCGAAGAATAGGCGGGTGGGATTGTTTAACGAGAAGGACTTATGACGAACTTCAGTGGGATGAAAAGAGGTTTATTGAGCATTACGAGAGCCTGGATGAAAAAAACATGCCCGTATTGATCGACGGGAAAGTCGTTGAATTGCTGGACAGGGTTGGGGAAGTTTAACAGTTTGCCATGCACTCATGCTGACTACCGACGCTTGGCCGAAACCAACTCCCGGGTACCTTCTTGACGAGGCTTTACCACGGGTATAGCGTCAAGGGCCAGATGAGAGGGTGAAGAGCCTATTATAAACACGGTTGAAACTTTGAGGCGGGGTGTGTGGCAAAATCTAAATTAGAGGGAATGAAATGAGATGGACACAAAAAGACCTTGATGAGTTTCACGGCCGGCGCGAGGCCTGGAAAGATGTGGACGCAGAGGACACCCCGGACCAGGGTCTTGAATCAAACCTCCAACAGAAGGTCCTCGCTTATTGCCGAGCCAATGGCTGGCCATGCTTTCATGACCGAAGCCGGAAAAAGAATAACCCAGGGTGGCCAGACAACTTCGTATTCCTCCCAGGAGGGGTCGTGGTGCTCGTTGAACTGAAGTCCGAAGGGGGATGCCTGCGTTCAGAGCAGAAGTCTCTCAGGCTCGCTCTAAGGTGGCTTAAACACGAAGTCCATGTCGTTAGGTCTTTTAGGAAATTTGTGGAGATAATTCAACGGGAATTGAAGGGGGAACAAGATGAAGACGAAAAAAAAGGAAGAATTAACTCCCCGTGAGCGGCTGGGGGATAGAATAATCAAACTAAGGGCAATCCTAAAACCCCTAGAGAAGAAGTGGCATAAAATGCCGGTAATCATGATCTTGCTAGCCCTATGCCTACCAGGCTGCATCCACTCCGACCCGTGGACAAAGACAGATAAAATCCTAGAGGGGACCTATCTCACCCTCCACTGTGTTGACTGGCTGCAGACCCGGAGTGCGGACTGGGATGAATTCTATGAGACAAACCCCATCCTCGGCAGGGCGCCAAGTAAGGGCAAGGTAGATCTTTATTTCCTGGGGACTGGGATCTTGCACCCTATAATCACTCACGTTTTACCACAGAAGTATAGAAAATACTGGCAGGCTGTAACAATCGGGATGGAAGCTTATACGGTAGGTAACAATTATCACATTGGAATGAGGATAGGGTTTTAAACCCCCCAATATCAACTACTTACCCACCATGTACAATTTTCCTTGACATTTCAGATTTACGGTTTTAGAATATAAGCTAATCCTTTTATGCTGGGCTTCTTATCCTCCTTATAAAAACTCCAGGATCTTTTTGCCCAGGGAGGTCCTGGGGCTTCCTACCTAACCTGTTTTTGGAGGGTTAATTAATGGGCGGAAGACCGACAAAATACCGAAAAGAGCATTGCGACGTAGTTGTAAACCTCATGAAAAAGGGTTGGAGCAAGGTTGAGGTTTGCGCTCAGTTAGAGATTGATTACCATACATTCCTGTCTTGGCAAGAAAAACATAAGCCGTTTCTCCAATCCGTAAAAAGAGGGGACAAGTTATCTGAGGCCTGGTGGATGGGTAAAGGCCGGATATCCCTCAATGATTCGACCTTTAACTCCACGCTCTGGTATATGAACATGAAGAATCGTCACGGCTGGGCGGATAAGACTGAGCTTAGAACCCCGGACGGTATAGATCTCAACGTCAACACGTCAACAAAATGGATGAACAGCGTAAGGCAGAGCTTAAAGAGTTGGCTACCTTACGCTCCGCGTTAGCGTTGAAAGAGCGGAGGGAAGATGGCTCCTAACCAACAAACCCAACCTGAAACCACTCCCGAAGAGATAAGCGCCGTCTCAGCATGGTATTGGGCCTGGTACAACAAGATCAAGCTGCAGGCCAGTGAGTACAAGCTGGAGGGCCACGAATGGCAAATCAAGCTCATGGAGTCCACGCAGCCAGTGAGTACAAGCTGGAGGGCCACGAATGGCAAATCAAGCTCATGGAGTCCACGCACAAGCACCGAGTAGGCCGGAAAGCCGCTCAACTTGGATTAACAGAGATAGAGGTCCTCAAGACTATCCATGGGATGATCCATGGTCAATACCCTGCCGGCTGCCTCTATCTATTCCCCACAGGCGACGATGTATCTGATTTCTCCAAAGCCCGGTTCAATCCCCTCATTGCAGACAATCCCAAAACCATAGGCCGTTTCGTTCGATCCACTGACTCTACGAACATTAAGCGGATCGGCTCCGGGATGTTATACCTTCGCGGCGCCAGGTTATCATCCGTTATCGAGGGGATGAAGAAGGATAGCTCCAAGCTGCGTTCCATCTCGTATTAGATGAGCGCGACCTCATGGACTCCAAAGCTGTCGATATGGCCATGGAACGTATGAGCCACAGTGCAGTCCAGGAATATACCAGCATCTCAACGCCTACCATCCCAGACTTTGGGATTGATAAGGAATATAACGAATCAAATCAAATGGTTTGGATGATTAAGTGCAAGAAGTGTAATACCCATACCTGCTTAGAGATTGAGTTCCCGGAGTGCATAGGTGATAATGGGCTAAGACTTTGTAAGAAATGTCGCCAAGAGATTTTTCCCATGGACGGGGAATGGGTGGCTAAACATCCTGATAGGGTCGAAAGTGAAGGAATCTGGCTTAGTCAACTCAACTCCCCGTATATCGACCCTGCCGATATCCTCAAACTTTACAACGACCCTCCAGAGGGCAACATCCAGGAAGTCTACAACTCTAAGCTGGGTATGGCCTACATAGCCGCTGAAAATAAGCTCACCAAGAACGATGTCTACGCCTGCTGTGGTCAGGAGGCCATGGCAACAAAGTCCAAGATCCTCCATGTTGTCATTGGCGGGAAGCTGGCCAACGAACGCTTTCAGATCTTAAAGATGGCCCGTGTGACCAACTTCAATGATGTTCACGATTTGGCCCAGCGATTCAATGTCAAAGCCGCTGTCCTGGACATCGAACCGGAGACCAGGGCAGTCAGGGCCTTCCAGGCCGCAGAACCTTACGAGGTCTGGCTATGTGATTACACTGATAACCCAGCTTCAACCGCACGATGGAGGGAAGATGACAAGACTATTATGGCCTTCAGAACGGAAACTTGCGATACAGCGCATTATCTTGTATCGAAAGAAGGCCGCCTTGAGATCCCGCGGAAATGCGATGAGGTTGAGGAGTACGCCCGTGAGATGTCCAATATCGCTAAGGTGCTCGAAGAGGATAAAGAGACCGGCGCCAGGGTGTATCGTTACCGAAAGTTAGGCGCTGATCACTATTTCCATACCACGGCCTACTTCTG
>JAFDAM010000137.1 GCA_019313825.1 Deltaproteobacteria bacterium | reverse complement strand
TTATGCGCAAGAGATCGGTGCAGATCGAGTAAAAAATTGCTCAATTTAGGTTAAACCCCACTTTCGACACCTTTATTTTTAGTTTTTAGGCATTTTTATTTACTGTATTTACGGAAGGATATATCAATTTTGTTAGAAACTTGAAATTTTATTGTATCAGCCATGGACAATGCTTCCCGAATATGTCATATACTCTGAAACCGGTATGACATTAAAAGGGAGGCAAAATGAAAGTGCCACTTGAGGTAGAACAAGCGGTCGAACGGAAAAAGATAGAGGCTTATGTTGTTGGTCACTTACCAATCGTTAAATCGTATGCAGTTAAGATTGGCCTTGTTGATATTATCAATGAGCTTATTCCCAGCAAAATGGATATAGACCCGGGAACAATTTTCCTGGGAATGGTGATGGATACACTGTCCGGGCGTACCCCCCTTTATCGATTGGATGAGTTTTTTCAAGATCAGGATACAGAGCTGCTTTTGGGAAAAAGAGTCAACCCTGCGGTTTTCAACGATTATAATGTTGGCCGCGTTATTGATAAAGCGTATGCAATTGGAGCCATCAAGATATTTTCGGCGATTAGCAAAAGAGCTGTAGATGTTTTTGAGGTCAACAACCGTCATGTTAGCTTTGACACGACATCAATCAGTGTTTTTGGGGATTACGATCTGTACCCGGACGATGGTAAAAGCTCGATTCTAAAAATAACGCACGGTCATAGTAAGGATCATCGTCCTGATTTAAAGCAGTTTTTAATATCCATGCTATGCGTTGACCGCAATGTGCCGGTATTCGGTAAGACGGAAGATGGCAACGGCTCGGATAAAACGATCAACAATACAATTCTTACAAGTATTTCAAAACGGATGGCACTACATGGTTTGGAGCCGGGCGCTTTTATCTATATTGCCGATTCAGCAATGGTGACAAAGAAAAACCTGTTGGCCGTAGGTGACAGTACGTTATTCATAAGTCGTCTTCCGGCTAACTATAAGGAGTGTTTGCGGGTAATTAAAGATGCCATTGAAAATGGAAAATGGCAGAAGTTAGGCATATTATCCAGTACAAGACCGACTGATAAGCGACCGGCAGCTCATTATAAGGCATATGAATCAAACGTTGAAATTCATGGTAAAAAGTATCGAGCTGTCGTAATCCACTCAAGCGCCCATGATAAGCGACGTCAAAAGCGCATAGATCGAGAGTTAAAAGCAGATCGAAATGCCTTGGAACAACAATGCAAGATCGTTAATAAAAAGGACTTTTTTTGTCTTGCTGATGCAGAAGCCGCACAAGCAGAACTTAGCAAGACGAAGTGTAAATATCACGTTTTAAATTCAGAGATTGAAGAAAGACCAAAGTATAAAAGAGGACGGCCCAAGGGCGGTATCCACGAAATTAAAGAGATGCGATATGGACTTTTAGCAACCGTTATAGAAGATGAACAATCAGTTTCAAAGTTAAGACAAGAAGCGGGTTGCTTTGTAATGCTTACCAATGTTCCTGAAAAAGGAAAAGATAGTTACGACGCTAAAGACATCTTAAAAGCTTACAAGGATCAATACGGAATAGAGCAAAACTTTGGCTTTCTTAAAGACCCTGTAATCGTAAACAGTATATTTTTGAAGAGGCCGGAGCGGATAGAGGTTCTTGGCTTAGTTCTTCTAGTTTCACTACTCATATGGCGTTTGATTGAAAGAGAGATGCGCCAATATGTTGAAAGAGAAAAACGAGATCTGCCTGGGTGGAAAAGAAGGCGAACCACACGGCCTACAACCTTTATGCTCATGACCAATTTTCAAAGAATCATGATTATAAAAATTGGAGATAACCGACGACTCAATAAGCCGTTTACTGAAAAGCAAATGGAGTATTTAGTATCACTCAAGGTTGACCCGAATGCCTTTATTAAACCTGGGGCAGGATAGTAATTGGTCTAAATTGTTCTGGCCCTAAAAATAGGACAAAAAAAATGACGAAAACCCAGTATTTTGGGTGCTGAATGTACGGCATAACGCTCCCTTTAGCCCAATTTCGTTGTCAGTCTCAAATTTTAATGGGCGCAGATACTCTCATCTCCCAAGTTTTAAATAATCGTTAGCAGAAACATATAATAAGCGATCAAGGATATAAGGGATGGGAAAGACAGTTCATTGTAAATGTAAATCAGGT